>JACXTO010000065.1 GCA_016919565.1 Methanomassiliicoccaceae archaeon
GAACGCCTCCGCGCTCCACTCCATAGATATCCCGCATCCCTCCTCGTCAACGATCTTGGCCGTGAGGGTGCCTTTCGTGGTGATGACGGGAACGCCGACGGCCATGGCCTCCAGGAGCTTGACCGGGGTGGCGATGCGGTAGTTCTCGTTGCTCGGGTCGAGGAGCGAGACCACCGCATCGGCGGCCAGCGTCTCCCTGATTATCGCCTCCTGGTCCAAGAAGCCGAGGAAGACGATCCTCGGGCATTGGCTGGCAGCCTCCTTGACCTGGGGCTCGAACCGCCCCCTGCCAGCTATCCTGAGAACGCATCTATCGTCTTTCTTGACCGCCTCCAACAGCTCAAGGATGTATCGACCTGGCTCCATGGTCCCGCCATAGAAAAGCTGGAGGTTCTCGCGGACCGGCCTTATCTGCGCAGCCCTTTCGGGGAGGTCGATGCAGTTCATCACCACCACCCCTTTTCCCTTTATGTTAGGTCTGAGGTAGTACATGATGAGGTCATTGGCAGCGATTACCAGGTCGGCCTTCCTCACCAATCTGGCCTCCGTGGCATCAAGCTTGTCCGCGACCGACCTCGGCATGTCGAGCATGATCATCTTGCCGTAATGCTCGTGGGCATCGTAGACCAGCTTGGCCCCTTTCACCTTGGCGACCAGCAATGCCTGCGGCAGGGTGTCGAAATCGTGAGCATGGACGATATGGCAGTCCGACCTAAGCCCCTTCCAGACCGCCTTGAGCGAGAAGGAAGGGAGGCCGATGAAGAAACGCCCTTTGGCCAGGCGGGTCGGTACCCTGAGCACATGGAATCCCTCTCCCTCGAACGAAGGCTCCTTGTCCCCTCGCCGGTCCCAGGCGAGAACGGTGACCTCATGGCCAACGGAGGCCAATGCTTTGGCCTCCTTCTCCACGCGGGGGTCTGGAAGGAACGGGTTGGAGAGGAGCATCAGCACCTTTCTCAGCACCGTCCCCTCCTCCCTCATACTTCGATGGAGCATCCGTTCGCGAATGACTGCTTGCTCTTCTCGATCAGCTCGACCGTTCGCAATCCTACCGTGCCGGAGTTGCGCGTCTCCGTCAATGGGTCCCCGATGCTCTGCAGGAAGTGCAGGAGCTCTGTCTTGATGGTGTTGTTGCGCTCCACCCCGAGCTTGTACGTGTATCCGCTCTCGTAGATCGTGATCTCCTGCGCCACCGCATCGATGTAGGCGGAGCGGTTCTCGC
The DNA here is from genome assembly GCA_016919565.1 of Methanomassiliicoccaceae archaeon. Classification (GTDB taxonomy): domain Archaea; phylum Thermoplasmatota; class Thermoplasmata; order Methanomassiliicoccales; family UBA472; genus FEN-33. The sequence continues at coordinate 1,223 of JACXTO010000065.1, forward strand.
CGATGAGGCTGATCTGCCGCACCTTCTTAGGGGAGAGCCAGCTGAGGGTGGCGTGGGACATCGTCCCCGACTTCATCTCCGAGATGATGTAGGCGGTCTCCTGCTGCTCCTTGCGCCGGAACGGCTTGGCCACACAGGTCACCTTCGTCGGCCACTCGTCAAGCAGGTAGTTGATGATGTCGAAGTAGTGAGGGGCAAGGTCCACGATGACGTCCCGGTCGGCGAACGGCTGCTCCAGGTTGGTCCATTCCATCTCTAGCAGGAAGACCCTCCCGAAGAACTTCTCCTTGACCAGTCGCCGCACCTCTGCCAGCGCATTGTTGAAGCGGTAGATGTGGCCGACCGACAGGGTCAGCCCCTTCTTCTTGGCCAGCTCCACAAGCTCCTTCGCTTCTGCGCTGGTCAGGGTCATGGGCTTCTCCACCAGGACATGCTTCCCGGCCTCCAGCGCGTCCTTGCAGGCTGGGAAGTGGAGCGAATTGGGGAGGCAGATGTTCACCGCCACGATCTCCTTGATGTTCAGGACATCATGGTAGTCGTGCACCAATGTCTCCACCCCATACCTGTCCTTGGCATAATCGAGGTTCTTGTCGGAGAGGTCGGAGACCGCCCTCACCTTCACGTTCTGGATCGCCGTCAGCTCCTCGACGATCTTGCGCCCCCAGTATCCTACTCCCAGGACACCGACCTCGATCTTCGCCATCCCCGCTTAGCCCCCGTAGAACTCGCGCACCGCTTCGCTGACGATCTTGACCTCTTCGTCCTTCAGCTCCGGGAACATCGGCATGGAGATCATGCTGGTCGACAGCTTCTCCGAGACCGGGAAGCTGCCCTCCTTGTATCCGTAGAGCTGCCTGTATATCGGCTGCAGATGGATCGGGATGGGATAGTGCACCGCGCTGTCGATGCCCTTCTTCGCCAGGAAGTCCGCCAGCTCGTCACGCTTCTCAACTTTCATAGCGAACAGGTGGAACACTGGGACGATGTCCTTGCTGCCCTGCGGAGGGAGCTTCACCTGCTTCAGGTCCTTGAGCTCCTTCGCGTAGAGCTTGGCGATGGCCCTGCGCCTCTCGTTCCATCCGTCCAAATGCCTAAGCTGGACCCGGCCGAAGGCCGCGTTCACGGAGTTCAATCGAGAAGTGAAACCGACGACATCGTGCATATAGCGCGATACCCGGCCGCAATCCCTCAACTTGGATATCTCCTTGGCCAGCTTCTCGTCGTTGGTGGTGACCATGCCTCCATCGCCACCGACCGTCATGTTCTTGGTCGGGTAGAAGGAGAAGCAGCCCGCGTCGCCGATGGAGCCGACCTTCCTTCCCTTGTAAATCGCACCATGGGCCTGGCAGGCGTCCTCGATGAGGGCTATCCCCTTCTTCTTGCACGCCGCGACCATCGGGTCCATATCGGCTGGATGTCCGTATAGGTGCACCGGGAGCATTGCGGCGGTCTTCGGTCCGATCGCCTTCTCGGCCTTCACCGGATCTAGGTTATAATCCGATTCTCTGGCATCCGCGAATTTGGGGGTCGCTCCCGCTTCGACCACAGCGTTCGCCGTCGCGATGAACGAGAACGGTGTGCTCAGCACTTCCTTGCCGTGAACGCCCAAAGCGATCATGGTCAGTTGCAGAGCGGCGGTCCCGGAGCCGACGCCGATCGCGTACTTCGTCCCGATGTAGCGGGCGAACTCCTCCTCGAACTTGTGTGCGCTCTCTCCCATCACCATGCGCTCGTTGCGGATGGCCGTGCCCATCGCCTCGACCATCTCCTCAGTAACCACTGGCCTTGCCATTGGGATTTTTGCCATTTCATCACCTTATCTTCTTGATTGCCTTTGCTGGATTGCCAACCACTAACGTGCCGGGCGGGACGTCCTTGGTCACCACGGACCCGGCCCCGACCATCGCGTTCTCGCCGATCGTAACGCCACATACTATGACTGAACCGGCGCCGATCGCTGCTCCCTTCTTCACCACGGTCGGAGTTACCGACCAGTCCCCGACAGCTCGGGGATGCAAATCGTTCGTGAAGACGGCATGCGGGCCGACGAAGACCTCGTCCTCGATCGTCACACCAGAAGGGATGAAGGCGAAGGCCTCCACCTTGCAGCGATCTCCGATGATGACCCCCCTCTGGATCTCCACATAGGCAGCGATCTTGCAGTCCCGACCGATCTTGCATCCATATAGGTTGGTGAAGTCCCGTATGACCGTTCCCTCACCAATTTCACAATCATTCATCGAATAATAGTTGGCTAGGATCTTCATCTGGCAATACCGATAGCTGTTGGGTATTTAATAGATTGGCTCGCTTTTATTCTCCTGAAACGACTCCGCCATGCGCCATCATCGTCGGGGCGGCCTGGCCTGATCTGGATCGCTCGATCCAAATCCCTGCAATGACAATTCGCAGCCTTCATTATTATGAAAGACTTTCAGCTTCTCCGAGACTCAGGAGCTGACCGAGGACAGGCCACCGGAGAGCTGAAACCATGATACGTCGGACAGCAGTCCATATCTACACCTCGGACAATACGGAGCGGAAATGAGCGAATCTGGAAAGAAGGAGACCAAGACCGTCAGTCAAAGAAAGACCAAAGCCAAGTCCAGCTTTGGGAAGACGGTTGTCATTGGACTCGGATACGTCGGCCTCCCGGTGGCCTGTGTCCTGGCGGATGAAGGATTCCATGTCGTCGGAAGAGAGATCAATGCCGAAAGGGTCCGCCTCATCAACAGCGGAGGGAATCCCATCGAGGGCAAGGAGCCTGGATTGGGGGAGCTCATCAAGAAGGTCGTCGGCCTGGGAAGGATGCGCGCCAGCACAGATATCGAGGATGCCCGCGGCGCCGACGCCTACTTCATCTGCGTTGATACGCCAGTGGATGAGAGACACCGGCCCAACCTGGACTCGCTCCGCTCGGCCACAGCGACCGTCGGATCCATATTGAAAGAGGGGAGCCTGGTATCCATCGAATCGACCATCCCTCCTCGGACCATGCAGAGCCTGGTCATACCCTTGCTGGAGGAGAAGAGCGGTCTGCAGGCAGGCAAGGATTTCAGCGTATGCCACTGCCCAGAGCGGGTCATGCCTGGGAAGCTGCTCAACAACATTCGCAACGTTAATCGCGTGCTTGGTGGATTGGACCAGGGTTCCATCGAGAAGGCGCTTCGCTATTACCGCAAGGCCGTCAAGGCGGAAATCTTCCCCACCGACCTGATCTCTGCCGAGATCTCGAAGACGGTGGAGAACGCCTATCGGGACGTGCAGATCGCCTTCGCCAATGAGGTGGCTCTGCTCTGCGAGAAGGTCGGCGCTGATGCTTTCGAGGTCCGCCGGCTGGTCAACACCTGCCCCTATCGCGACATGCACATCCCTGGCTCAGGAGTAGGCGGCTACTGCCTCCCGAAGGATTCCTGGTTACTGTTGGCAGGGATCCCCGGCCACGAGGCCAAGGTCATACCCGACGCGCGAGCGGTCAACCTGGCGATGCCGGGGCACTTGACCGCACTGGCGAGGGATGAAATGGCTCGCACATCCGGAAGGAAGCGGGTGGCGGTCATGGGACTGGCGTTCCTGCGTGATTCCGATGACACCAGGAACACCCCTGCGTTCAAGGTCATCTCGGAGCTGAAGGACGAATGCGACATTGTCGTCCACGACCCATTCGCCAGGCCGCAGGTCGGGATAGACCCGCTGCGCGATGAATGGGAAACGCTGAAGGGAGCGGACTGTGCGATCTTCGTAACCGACCATACCGCCTATCAGGGGATGGACCTGGCCAGGCTGAGGAAATCAATGCGTACGCCGCTGATCATCGATGGCCGCAACCTGTTCCAGAAGTCAGACTGCGAGAAGGCCGGCGTCCGCTACCGGGGCATCGGAAAGGGTTAAGGAATTGCGGGTGGCTGCCCGCCCGCCGCAATCTGGACTAGATCTTCACCAGGTTACCCGTTGACATGGATGCGAGGGCGGCTTCGCACACTCGCAAGTTGGCGATCGCGTCCTCCGCGCCGGCATTGGGCTTTCCGCCCTCCTCCACCGCTTTGAGGAAGTCCAGCAGCTCTCTCCTCAATGGTTCCTCCTTGCGCACCGTCACCTTGCGCGTGTCCAATTCCAGCGGGATGTGGAACATGTCCGCCGAGTCGACGTCCTTGATGGCGGAGGATGAGATCTCCATGCTCTGGTCGGTGTAATCGACCTGGACGAAGCTCTTGCTGCAGGTGAGCGACATCCTGCGGACCTTCATGGGGGTGAGCCAATTGACCTCAAGGAATCCCACGACGCCGTTCTCGAACCGGATCAGGAGGTTGGCGTAGTCCTCGAAATTGGGATTGGTGAGCCGCCCGCCGAGCGCATAAACTGATGCCACATCGGAACCGGTCACGTGGCGCATCACGTCCACGTCGTGAATGCCCAGGTCCATGACCACGCCGACGTCGCGGATGCGGGTCGGGTAGGAGGAGACCCTCCTGGTGGAAAGGGATATCAATCTGCCGAGGCTGTTCTCGCGCACCGCGTCCCTGGCCACGCCGACGATGGGATTGAAACGCTCGATAAAGCCCGCAGCGATGGTGACGCCGGCCTTCTGCGCCTCCTTCTGGACTTGCATTGCGGTCTGGGATGCTCCCGTGAAGGGCTTCTCCACGATGAGATGCACGCCGGCGGCAATCGCTTTCAGCGCGACCTCCTGATGCATGCTGGTTGGGGTACAGACGCTGATGGCATCGACCTTCTTCATCATCTCGTCCAGGTCATCGAAGGCGGTGCAGGAGAAGCGTTCCCCGATCCTCCGCGCCTGCTCGGACGCAACGTCATATACGCCTACCAGTTTCGCGATCTCGGAATAGACCCGGGCATGGTTCTGCCCCATGGAGCCGACGCCGACGACACCCACACGCATCATGTCGGCGAAATAGCCGTAATGGTTAATAGGCATAGCGTCCACCGATAGATCCAACGAATGCTGTCAAGATCATCGGCTGACCTTATCGCAGCCATCTTGATTGAGCAAAGCCTACTTTGTTCGCCATATTCTCAAGCCATTTGATCGAGGTCGAGGATTGAAAAGGGACAAATAAGCTAATGGCAATCAGCTTATCATGAAGATAGTAACGGTCGTCGGTGCCCGTCCACAATTCATCAAGTGCGCTCAACTTTCGAAGGAGCTGCGCAAGCAGGCTGAAGAGATTCTGGTGCACACTGGCCAGCATTACGACTATGAGATGTCAAAGATCTTCTTCGATGAACTGAGCATTCCCACTCCGGACTACAACTTGGAGGTTGGCTCTGGGAGCCATGGGATACAAACTGGGAAAATACTCATGGGAATTGAAGATGTCCTGATAAAGGAAGAACCGGACTTCGTGCTTGTGTTCGGCGATACCAACTCGACTCTCGCGGGGGCTCTGGCGGCTTCAAAGCTCGGGATCAAGGTGGCGCATGTGGAAGCCGGGCTCCGTTCATATGACCGCACTATGCCAGAGGAGATCAATCGAGTCCTGACCGATCACCTCTCCGATCTGCTCTTCGCCCCCACCAAGAGCGCTGTGGCCAATTTGAAGAAGGAGGGGATCACCAAAGGAGTGCATAATTCGGGAGATGTCACGGTCGATGCGCTCGAACATGCGCGGTCCATTGCAATGAAAAAGTCGACGATACTTGATACATTGGATCTGACATCGAACGGATATCTGACATTGACGATGCACCGGCCCGCAAACACGGATGATCACAACCGCCTTCGGACCATAATCGGGGCGCTAGGCAAGACCGGATACCCCATCGTTTTCCCAGCACACCCACGCACCAGAAATGCCCTCAAGGACAGCGGCCTTCTTGAGAGGATGCCTCCGAATTTCCGCATAATAGAGCCGCTTGGCTACGTCGACCTCTTGCGCCTAATGAGCGAGGCTCGCTGCATCGTAACTGATTCCGGAGGGATCCAAAAGGAAGCCTTCCTTCTCGGGATCAGATGCGTTACTCTAAGGGAGAACACGGAATGGACTGAGACCTTGGTCGATGGCAGGAATACTCTGGTGGGCGCAAATGAGACGAGGATCCTGAACGCGATCAATGCTCCATATTCAAGCAAGCGGTCCAAAGTGATGCCCTTCGGAAAGTTAGGGGCTCCGTCCCGAATCGCCAAGATAATGGCGTCACAATGATGGCAACACCATAGCTCGATATCTATTAATTCCATCATAGGATTAACGAGGCGAATGCGTGTCAGCGTCGTGCTCAACATAATGAACGAGGAGAAGAACATCGCCGACCTCCTTGATTCGCTGGTGGTCCAGGAGCAGCCGCTGGAGATCGTCGTTGTCGATGCGAAGAGCCGGGACAAGACCAGGGACGTTGTCCAGAGATATGTCGACAAATACCCCTTTGTCAAGCTCTATGTGGAGTCAGGATCGCGAGGGCATAGCACCAATTTCGGCATAAAGAAGGCATCCGGGGAGGTCATCGCGTTCACAGGCGGGGACTGCATCGCCAATCCGTTCTGGATCAAGGAGCTCCGCAGGACGGTCAGCGAGGGCGCGGACATCGTGGCCGGCCGCTGCATCAACATCGGCCTGAAATCATGGGAGGAGCTGGACCGGGTGGAGCTCAACTACAAGGGGGTGGACCTTTCCTTCCCCAGTGCCAACATGGCGTTCAAGAGAGCGGTATTGGAGGAGGTCGGGGGCTTCGATATCTGGTTCATCACCGCCGAGGACATCGACCTCAATTTCCGTTCCGTTGCAGCTGGCCACAAGATAGTCTACAACCCGGACTCCATCGTCTACCATCGGACGAAGGCCACTCTTTACCGGTTCTACAAGCAGGCCTACTGGAACGGCGTGGGCAGGAAGCAGCTCACCCTGAAGCACGGCAGGCTTTGGGGCAACTACGACCCGATGAGGATGTTCAAGCAGAAGATGACCTTCTGGTCGTTCACCAGGCTGGCGGTCGCTATGGGCGGGTACGTCGCCTACAAGTTCTTTGACGCCAAGCCCCCCTACAGCAAGAAGCTGATGAAGAAGAGCTGAACGCCCTATTAGGTAGTTCTTTAAATCTAGGTTGTTTTCCCTGAGCCGGTGTTCGCCTGAAGGTCAGCGTCGTCATCCCGACCATGAACGAGGAATCCTCCATAGGCCAGGTCCTGGACCAGCTCAAGGAGACGATGCAGAAGACCCAGTACGAGCACGAGGTCCTGGTGGTAGACACGAACTCCAAGGACCGGACCAGGGAGATCGCGAGAGAGAAAGGGGCCACCGTCGTGGAGGAGCCGAGGCGGGGATATGGTCGGGCCTATAAGACCGGATTCGAGAGGGCCAGCGGCGAGATCATAGCGACCTTGGATGCGGACTGCACCTATCCGGCGGAGGACATACCGACGCTCAGCGACCGGCTGTTCGCGGAGGACCTGGATTTTATCACCACCAACCGCATGGCCCGGATGGAAGAGGGGGCGATGAGCGGGATGCACCGCTTCGGCAACTGGGTGCTCAACGTCACCGCCAAGGTTCTTTTCAGCGTGAGCTTCAAGGACTCCCAGAGCGGGATGTGGGTGTTCCGGCGGGAGGCGTTCGCCAAGCTTAACGTGGAGGATGATGGCATGCCGTTCTCCGAGGAGATCAAGATCGAGGCGTTCCGTAAGCTCCGCACCATCGAGGTGCCAATAACCTACAGGTGCAGGGTCGGAGAGGTGAAGCTCTCTTCCTGGAAGGACGGCTGGAAGAACTTCAAGTTCCTTTGGAAGAAGCGCTTCTGATCAGAAGAACCGTTCCCGGACCAGCCTGATGCTGGCCTGTAGCCCTTCGCGCGCCTTCAGATTGTACAGGCAGGCGGACGGATGGTAGGTGAGCAGCACTGTCTTCTCCCGTCCCATCAATTGGACCGACGCCATGGTGTTCGCCTCCTGGCCGACCTTAACTGCCCTGCCAAGCAGGTTCTCGCAGGCCGTCCGGCCCATTGCCACTATGAGCAGCTTGTCGACCAGCTCCTGCTCCAGGTAAGGGAAGCAGGCGCACGTCTCGTCCGGAAGCGGCCGGCGGTTCTCCGGGGGACGGCATTTCACGGTGTTGGTGATCATGATCCGCTCCCGCGCCAGCCCCTCCTCCCTCAGGAGGCGATCGAGCATCTTCCCCGCCCTCCCTATGAACGGCATCCCCTTCTGGTCCTCCTTCTCGCCAGGGCCTTCCCCCACGAAGGCCACTGGAGACCGCAGATCTCCCGACGGCGGGACGACCTGGATGCGCGTCTCGCTCAACCGGCAGCGCGAGCATTGCAGGTCGATCTCCATCTTCAGTCCCTCAGGACTTCCTCTGCGGTGAGCAACGGGACCAGTTGGACGCCGATGGCGCCAAGCCTCGCCTCGCCGCCCTCCTGACGATCGATCACGGCGAGGACGTGATCCACTTTAGCGCCAGCGGTTCGCAGTATGGCTATCGCCTCCGCCGACGAGCCGGCCGATGTCACGACATCCTCGACCACAAGCACCCTCATTCCCGGCGTCAGGACGCCCTCGATCAACTTCCCGGTGCCATGGTCCTTCTTCTCCTTCCTCACCATGACGTAGGGGATGCCGGTCCGGAGCGACAGCGCCACGGCCAGCGGGACGGAGCCGAGGACGACGCCGGCTATCACGTCGACCTCGATCCCCTTCCGCCTCATCTCCGACTCCATGTCCTTGGCGATGTCCGCCAGTATCGCAGGATCGGTCGAGGCCCTCTTGATGTCGATGTAGTACTTGCTGCGCTTCCCCGAAGCGAGCGTGAAATCGCCGAATTGCAGCGCCTGGCATGCTTTCAAGGAATCCTTCAGCTTCTGGTTCATGTCACCACGGCTCCTTCTTGAGACCGACTTTGTATCCGATGATATTGACGGAGCGGTGCAGCAGCGGGGTGACGACTATCACCGCGAGCAGCGAGACCCAGGCATCGCCCAGCACGAATGCCCGCAGTGTCCAGTCCGGAAATACCAGGAACGTGAGGAACAGCGCTCCGGCGATCAAGTCGTACTGATCGAGTACCGGCGCCTTCTGACCTCGCTCCATGCCAAATCGGCGCTTGATGAATGCCCCGCACATGTCCCCGA
>JACXTO010000066.1 GCA_016919565.1 Methanomassiliicoccaceae archaeon
CCCCCGCCGGTCTGGGGGATGCCCACGTTGTGGCGATAGGCGATCGCCCTCTCGTTATAGTAGGATGCCCAGCAGCGCTTCACAGCCTCTGGGACCTCATCCGACGGCACATTGAGAAAGGTATCCTGCTGTCCGGCGAAGGATGCATCGGGCAAATCCTCGGCGACAGCGGAGGAGCGGACCGCCCAGAGGGAGTCCTTCCCCATGTTGTCGAGTTCCCCTCCGAACTCATCGCGGACGTATCCTTCGATCTGAGCCGAGAGGATCATTTCCTTGATGCGCTTCGATGCCTTTTCCAGGGCTGCCTCGTCGTCCAGGTCGGCGCCATCGAATGCCTCCTTGATTCGTTCGTTCAGTCCGAGCTTCACAAGGAACTTGTCGTAGGTGGTGATGGGGATCACGAAGCCCTCTGGCACCTGGAATCCCGCGCATGCCAGGGCGGAGAGGTTCGCGGCCTTCGGGCCTACCAGTGGGTAATCGTCCTTGGCGATCTTGCCCAGGCTCAACAGCTTCTTCTCCACGATGCATCTTCCCCCCGTCAATGCTGGGAACGAAGTCCGCGCACTGGCCTAAGGGAATCCACTGGTCAAATTAAATGATTTGCCACGCCGCCATGTTCCGAAGATTCCCGAATCGGGCAAGTCTTTATGCCAGTCGCATCATACTCGATTCCGATGAAAGAAGCGTTGCATCTCATAGCCCGAAAGGTCAGGGAGGCGGAGCGCGCCATCCCCGATCACACCGACAAGGGCGAGGAGCTCGGCATGGGCGCGGACGGATCGCCGACGCTCTTCGTTGACAAGCTGGCAGAGGACATCATCGTCCGGTTCGTGGAGGAGCGGGACCTTCCATTCAACATTCTCTCCGAGGAGATCGGCTTTGTCGATCGCGGCAAGAAGAAGACCCTGGTGGTCGACCCGATCGATGGGACGTACAACGCGGCCATGGGCGTGCCGTTCTACAGCGTATCACTGGCCGTCGCAACCCATTCGCTTCGTGACGCGGAGATGGCGCTGGTCCAGAACCTGGTGACCGGCGACACCTACTTCGCGGAGAAGGGCAAGGGCGCGACGCTGAACGGGACGAGGATCCATGTTCGTAAGTACCTGCCGCCCAGCTCCACATTCCTTTGCTACATGGGCAAGTTCGCCACCAGCGACACCCTGGAGCTGATGAGGAAGGCCAGGAGGGCGCGGTCGTTGGGGTGCGCCTCGCTCGAGATGTGCCTGGTCGCCCAGGGCAAGGCGGACGCCTACTACCTCAACTGCGAGGTGCTGGAACGTGCCATCCGGGTGGTGGACATCGCCGCCTCCTCGTTGATACTCTGGGAGGCTGGCGGGGAGATCGTCGACATGAACGACCGTCCGCTCGACATGCGCCTCGACCTCGAGGACCGAAGAAATTACCTTGCGTATGGCGATGAGGCGGTCAAGGGGGTGTTCTTCTGAGATTCGGAATGACCGCGAACGTCGGTATCCCGGTCGGGCGGAAGCTGGCCAAGGAAGCCTATAAGGCTCTGAAAGGACAGGACCTCGTCCTGGAGAAGGAGATCGCCAAGGTGCTGGGGCAGAAAGGGCACGGCATCGAGGACATGGACGTCGACATCATGATCGCGGTCGGCGGGGACGGCACCATCCTCAGGGCGTTGCAGAAGAACCGCGCCCCGGTGCTGGGCATCAACGCCGGCGACCTGGGTTTCCTCACTGAGATACCATGCAATGAGGTGAAGCAGGGGATCGAACGCGTCCTGAGGGGCGATTACATCCTGGACGAGAGGACGAAATTGAAGAGCACTATCAACGGGAAGAGGGTCCAGGACGCCACCAACGAGGCGGTGGTGCACACCGCGCACATCGCCAAGATCCGTCATTTCAAGGTCTACGTGGATGATGAGCTGGCCATAGAGGTCAAGGCGGACGGCATAATCATCGCCACTCCAACCGGCTCGACCTGCTACGCCATGTCCGTTGGCGCGCCGATGCTCGATCCGAGGATCGAGGGGCTGATCATCGCCCCGATGGCGCCGTTCAAGTTCGCCGGACGGCCGACCGTCGTCCCGGCCAAGAGCGACATCAGGGTGGAGATGGTCCACCCCAAGCCATGCGTGCTGGTCTGCGATGGCCAGGAAGAGATCAAACTGAGCGGCAGCGAGAAGCTTGATTTCACCGTCTCCGAGGAAAAGGCCCGCTTCATCTCATTCGGCCGCAGCTTCTACACCAAGGCGAGGATGAAGCTGATGGACGGGACATGCTGAGCCAAGACAAGGCATCCCTGCGCATCGACGCCGGCCTGCTCGATGCCATCAACGAGGCGGCGGTGCAGACCTATCCTAACGAGTTCGTCGCAGCCCTGAGGGCGGAGGAAGGCACCATCAGGGAGATGCTGATGCTGCCGGGGACGATCTCCGGGGAGACGTCCGGCATCTTGCACTTGCACATGCTGCCGATCGACTTCAGCGTCGTCGGCACGGTGCATTCCCATCCCGGCCACAGCGCCCGCCCCTCCGAGGCGGACCTGGCCTTCTTCTCGCACTTCGGCTCGGTGCACATCATCACTTGCTTGCCGTTCGACCGCACCAGCTGGAGAGCTTACAATCTCCGAGGCGAGCGCATCGAGCTGAAGGTCGAGGGCTAGAGCACCTTGGTCCCCGGTCCGATGTTCCCTTTCGCCGAGGCGCCAGGACCGATGATGCTCCTCTCCCAGATGATCGTCCCCGCGTCGATCATGGAGTTGATGCCGGTCTTCACGTCATCGCCCATGATCACTCCCAGCTTCCTCCGGCCGGAGTCGATCAGCTCGCCCTTGAAGGACACCCGGACGTTCTTGTCGTCGAAGCGTAGGTTCGCCACCTTCGTCCCAGCCCCAAGGTTGCATCGCTCCCCGATTATGCTGTCCCCCACGTAATTGTGATGCGGGACGTGCGTCCCGGCCATGACGATGGAGTTCTTGATCTCCACCGAGGAGCCGATGCGCACGTTGGGGCCGAAGCAGCAGCCGGGGCGGACATAGCAGTTCGGTCCGATGTCGCAATCTTTCGCGATGTAGACCGGTCCGGTGATGTAGCTGCCCGAGCGCACCCTGGCGCCCTTCTCCACCACCACCTCGCCCTTCATGACCACGTTCTCCTCCACCTCGCCCTCGACCTTGCCGACCAAGCGGGACATGAAGATGTCGTTGGCGGTCAATAAGTCCCAGGGCCGCCCCAGGTCGATCCATTCGCTCATAATGCGGTGGATCAGTACGTCCTCGGACTTTGCCAGTATAGTGATCGTATCGGTGATCTCGTACTCCCCACGGACTGATTTGGGGGTGTTACGGATGAGCTCGAAGATCTTGGGGGTGAAGACGAAAAGGCCGGCGTTGATCAGGTCCGATGGCGGCCTCTTTGGCTTCTCCAGTATCCGGATCAGCTTGCCGTCCTTCTCCTCGATCACGCCGAACTTGCTTGGATCTTCCACCGTCACCGCTCCCACGACAGTCCTGCCATTACGTTCGAACATCGCCCGCATGGCCTTGATGTCCGTCTCGGAGACGACGACGTCGCCGTTGACGACGAAGAAAGGCTCGTCCATCACGCCCTCGGCATACCCGATGGCGTTGGCGGTGCCCAATCGCTGCCTTTGCTCCAGGTAAGTGATCTTGAGGCCGAGCTCCGAGCCGTTGCCGTAATACTCCTTGATGCGGTTGGCCTTCCAACCGACGAGCAAAGCGACCTCCGTAACCCCAGCGGACTGGAGCGCGTGGAAGATATGGCTCAGGAATGGCTTCCCGGCGACGGGCAGCAATGGCTTGGGTATGTTCGAGGTGAGCGGTCGGAGCCGCTTCCCCTCTCCGGCGGCGAGCACAAGCGCTTTCATTTCAGACAGCCCCCGACCACCCGCTCCGCTAGGTTGTCCAGCAGGTCCAGGGACTCCTCGGACCTGGCCTCAACGGTCACTCTGATCTTAGGCTCCGTACCCGACAGTCTAACCAAGAACCACCCCTCCTTGAACTCGGCCCGATATCCATCTACGGTGATAAGGCGGTCGCAGTCGATCTCCTTCATTGCCTGCTCAAGTCGCTTCTGCACTCCCGCCCGATTCTCGTTCTTGAATGCCTGTGACATCCGCGAGACCGGATACTTGGGCAGGGCGTCGACCATCTCCGACAGCGGCCGTTCCCTTACCATGGACGAGAGCAATGCCGCGGCGTACACGCCGTCCGGGCAGAGCGTCTGGTCCGGGAAGATGAATGTGCCCGATGGCTCCCCACCGAAGTCAGCCCCGGTCACTTTCAGCGCCTCGGCCACGTAGACGTCCCCCACCCTGGTGCGATGGACCTTGCCTTCCACGAGGTCATCAAGTACCATCGAGGCGTCCACTGGTGCCACGACGTTCCTTGCCTTCAGAGCCACGGCGAAGAGAGCGATCAAGCGGTCGCCGTCGATGTAGCGTCCGTTCTCGTCCACCGCCACCATGCGGTCGCCGTCGCCGTCGTGGGCGATGCCGAGCGCCGCTCCCTTATGGGTGACGAGGCTCTTCAGATCATCCAGATTCTCCTCGGTCGGCTCCGGCGAGCGGCCGGGGAAGAACCCATCAGGCTGCGAATTGATGCTTGTGACCTTGCATCCCAGCTTGCGCAGCAGCAGCGGGGTTATCACCGAGGTGGCGCTATTGGCGCAGTCCACCACCACCTCCGCGTCCGCGCTGCCGACCGCTTCCATGACCGCATCCATGTGGTCTTTTAGAGCAGTGGAGTGATGTGAGAGCGAGCCTACCCCACGCCAATCCGGGCGGCGGAAGGCCCCGGAGGAAATCAATTCCTCCACCTTGCGCATCTGGGGCGAGTCGAAGGCGGAGCCGTCAGGATTCCACATCTTGACACCGTTGTACTCAGGAGGATTGTGCGAGGCGGTCACCATCAGGCCGCAATCGAAAGTGGCAGCGGCACGGGCCAGCGTGGGCGTCGGCACCATCCCGGCCTGGGCCACACTTGCGCCGCTGGCCATCGCTCCAGCTTCCAGCGCGCAAATCACCAGGTCCCCGCTGGTGCGCGGGTCCTTGGCCACGATGATGTTGTCGGCGATGCTGCCAGCTGCGGCACCGATCTTCAGAGCTAGGTCGACGGTAAACTCTGATCCGAGCTTGCCGCGAATTCCGGAGGAACCGAATAATGACATGTTCAAACTCGATTTGGAGACGGCGGCTGCGAATGATAAACCTTTTTCCGAAATCCGCTCTACGCGAAATGACGAGTTGATGCTGGCGTCGATCGCCATTTTTGCCGTTAACGTTGTTACTCTGGCTCGGCATCCAGAGCATGCCAGCAATCTTGAAAAACCGGCGAAAGATATTAAAAGGATGAAATACTGGATGCCGGTAACTATCGGATAAATTTTATATATGGGTAAAATACATTACATACTGGTCATGACTGGACAAATGGCCAGTGCATGAGCCGATAAAACACACAGGAGGGACATTCTTTGGTGATGGAGAAGATAAGCCTAGACAAGGCAAAGGATATCGCAAAGAAGAAGGGATTGAAGCCTGGCCGCGTCAAGGGAACGAATGGGGTGCAGTTCACAAAGGGCAACAACGCTCGCCTTGAGATCGTTTCCTGGGACGTATTCGAGAAGACCCTCGGCGACAGAAAGCTCGCGGTCTTCGAGAGTGGCGGCTGGATGAAGATAATGAAGAAGTAAATTCTTCTAACTCCCTACTCAATAAACCCTTTCCACTCGTTTATTATTGCTTTTCTCTTACAGCTTCATGATCAGCCAGTTCTTGCCGCTCTGCTCCTTGCCCTTGAAACGGACCAGCGCGTAGGCGCCTTTGAGCCGCCGTCCCCGCAGCTCGACCACGATCTTGTCGTTGGTCCGCTCCTTCAGGCTGAACTCGCCGTCATCCCAGATCTTGACCGTCCCGCCGCCATACTCGCCCTTGGGGATGCTGCCCTCGAAGGTGGCGTATTCAAGCGGGTGGTCCTCCACCTGCACCGCCAGCCTCCTGACCTTCGGCTCCTCGGGCACGCCCTTCGGCACGGCCCAGCTCTTCAGGACGCCATCGAGCGCCAGGCGGAAATCGAAATGGAGGTGGCTGGCGTCGTGCTCCTGGACGACGAAATTCGATGTCTCAGCCTGCCGCTTTCCCTCCGGCTCGGGGGAGCGGGCGAAGTCACGCTTGGCGCGGTAGTCTTCCAATGGCATCCTTATCGGCAATTCAACACTCGCCCGATTAGATAACCCTATGGCACGAGAGGAAAGCATCAATCCATGGGGCCGACGGTGCGGACCCGGAGCGACAGCTCGCGGTGGAAGACCTTCCTGAACCCCTTGGCATGCGACTCCGCGCCCCATACCTCCAGCTGGCAATCGCCGGACGCCAGTATCTCCAGCAATGCCTTGTCCTTGTCGGCATAGACGAAGCGGGCGTGCTGGATCAGGCCGCAATGGCTTCGATCGAGGGATTCGGCCAGCTTCAGGAAGACGCTCAGCTGCTGCAGCACCGCGAGCGAGGGCTCGTCCAGCTCATCGCTCCTCTTGCCCGCCGCCTTCTTGCGGTGGAACTTGGCCAGATTGGCCATGACGTTGATCTCGTGCTGGTTGAAGCCAAGCAGCTCGGCATTACGGATGATGTAATAGGAATGCGCCTGGTGATCGGCGAAGGAGATGAAGTCGCCAATATCGTGCAGATAGGCGGCGTGGCCCAGCAGCTCCCTCTCGTCCTTGCCCAGGGTATGGATCCCCTCCACCTTGGCGGTATCGAACAGTTCCAGCGAGATTCGTCTGATCGTCTCGGCATGAACCTCGTCCGTGCCGAACGACCGGGCTAGCTGCAGCACGCTCCTCTCCCGCACCCCCATGCTCTGGTAGCTCGGGAACCCCTCTATCCGGGAGAGGTAGTCGACGATCATGCCGTCCAGCAGGCCGCCCTCGCTGACCCTGACCTCCGGGACGTTCAGCTCCTCCATCAGCGTCTCGAGTATGGCAGCCCCGCCGATGATGATGTCCGCCCTCTCCGGGTTGATGCCGGGGACCCTGCGTCTCTCCTCCAGGTTCTTGGTGCTCAGCAACGCAACGGTACGCTTCAGCTTGCTGAGCGTGAGCGTGGAGGCCTCCCCGCCGAAGTTCTTGGCCGCGATCTGCGCCAGGTTGATCGCCGACCCTGAGCTGGCCACCGCCATCTCCGCCCCATGCTTCTTCACCCTCTGGACGGTGCGGACGATCTTGTTCCGCACGGACTTCTTCATCAGCGAATAGCGTTCAGGGAAGATCGGGCCGGTCTCCTCCGGAGGTACGAAGAGCGTCGTAAGTCGTATCGCGCCAAGGTTCAGGCTGTCCAGCATCTGATAGTTCTTCTGGTCCCCGACGATCACCTCGGTGCTTCCCCCGCCGACGTCGATGAACGTCGCCCTCTTGCCGCCCAGGTCGACGGAGTTCGACACGCCGAGATAGATCAGCCTAGCCTCCTCCAGCCCGGAGATGATCTTGAACTCCAGCCCGGTCTCGGCCTTCAAACGTTCCAGGAACTCCACCTGGTTGCCGGCTTCCCTGGTGGCCGAGGTGCAGACTGCGATGAACTCCTCCGCTCCGTAGGAGCGCCCCATGGTCACGAAGTGCTTGCACACCAGTACGGCGCGCTCCATCGCCTCGGGGATGAGCTCCTGGGTGAGGTACTCCTTCTCCCCCAACCGGACCACTTGCTTCTGCAGCGAGAGTATCGTGAACGAGAAATTGGGATTGAGCCTGACGACCGCCGCCCTCACCGAGTTCGTGCCGAGGTCGATGAACTCGACCACTTTGCCAGCTAGGTCCATCCTATCCCATGTAGCTTATCTGCACCGGCTTAAAATACTTATCAGCGACCCTTGGTTTTCAGGGCGAGCTCTAGACCGAACGCTTTCCGGAAAAGGTCTCCTTTCCTCAAAGCTTCACTCATCTCCGCGCTCGCGTCGCCCTTCGTGACCAGCCTGATGGTCAGCTCGTCCTTGGCGACCATGCATTCGATATTCTCCACCACGGAGGAATGGGTGGAATCCAGTCCATCAGCGATGCGCAATAGCGCGGCAAGCTTGCTCACCCTGGTCTTTTCGCTCTCCCGCAGCGCGGCGTAATGCGCGTGCTTCTTCTTCGGGATGGAGCGGGTGTGATAGCGTGCCACCGCCCCGATGAGCTGTCTCTCCTTCTCGGTCAGAGGCAGGTCGGCATCGCTCAGGATCAATGACAGCGTGTTCTTGTGGTGTGACGATGTCCCCGCCGACCATCCGATGTCATGCAGGACGCCCGCACATTCCAGGATGAATCGGTCCTCGGTCTTCAGCTTGTGTGATTTCACCAGCTGGTCGAACATCTCCAAGGCGAGCCTGGTTACCTGCTCCGTATGCCTGTCGAGCTGCCGGTACTTCTCCGCCACCTTGCGCACCTCGACCAGGACATCCTCCCTGGGCCGTTGGGCGGCAACTGTCGATAGCCTACTGTTTTGCTCAACCACATGATCGAACGAACGCCCCTGGATCACCATCTGGGCGAATTCCTCGGGAAGGCCATTGTCGCGGATGGCCTTAACCGTCGCTTCCACATCGAACTCGACCTTCACATGCTCGACCTGCAGCGGTTCGATGGTCATCATGGCATAGGTCGCCCTCGGGTCGCCGTCGTCCGGTCGGCCGATGGTGCCAGCATTCACGAAGAGCGTTCCTTCGACCTGCCTCACCATCGGCCTGTGGGCGTGGCCTACTATGATCACCTGCGCGTCCGATGAGCGCGCCAGCTCTGCCAGCCGCTCCTCGCTCGTCTCCAGCGCCAGGCCCTCGTCCAGCGAGGTCGGGCTGCCATGCGTCATAAGGAACTTCTTTCCCGCCACCTGGAACCGGACCTCGCGGGGCAGCCCCCTGAGGAACTTCCTGCTCTTGGTGCTCAAATGGTCATACGCCCATCGGTAAGCCAGCTGCTTCTTGGGCTCCTTGGCGCTCGGCTCCTTTCCGCATTCCCCGACGTTCAGGGTCATCAGGTCGTAATTGCCGATCACGCTGACCATATCGCCGGACCGGGTCATTCGAACTACATCCTCGGGGAACGGTCCGTAGCCTACCTGGTCCCCGGTGTTCAGGAAGATGGTCGCTCCCTTCGAGCGGGCATCTGCCAGGACGGCCTCCAAAGCCTTGAGGCTTCCATGTATGTCGCCCAGCAGCGCGATCTTGGTTGGAGCGGAAGCGAGCATCCGGTTCAGGATCGCTTCCTGATCGCTCTGGAAGTCGGCCGCTCGGATCGCCTTCTCGATGAGGGCATCCAGAAAGACGCCCTTCCCCCAACTGCCCCATATCGACACGAACTCTTGGTAGAGCGAGGCTTTCCTCACGCGGCGGTCATCTAGGATGAACTGCAATCCGGGTCGGAGTTCCTTCATTGCAGCGGCCGTGATCTCTGTGCCGTCACTCCAGGCGTTCTCGCGCAGCACCGTCTCAAGCTCCGAGGTCCAGACATCGCAATCATGCATCTCACCCAGGACATCCTGGAAGTTCTTGATATTGGAGATCTCCTCCTTCAGGCCATCGGCGTAGAGCGGATGGAATATCTCCAGGGTGTACCGCAAACGCTTGGCAGAGATGCGCATGGCATGGTGCTCCGCCATTGCCAGCGGCCGTTCCACGAACTTGGCGTAGCCTAGGACCTCCTCCGCCCTTTCCTGGATGTTGTCCATGGATCGCCGCAGAGCCTCCCTGGTCCGGGGGTCAGTCCCATGAGGCAACGACAGTTCCATCATGGCAAGGCGCTCGGTCAGCTCCTCGATGGTCCGGTCCTCGACCAGC
>JACXTO010000067.1 GCA_016919565.1 Methanomassiliicoccaceae archaeon
CTAAGGAGGAGAACATCCCTGAGGAGCGTGTCAGAACGCTGCTTAAGCGCCTGGCTGACAATGGGGAAGTGTACTCGCCGCAGGGCGGGTTCTACAAGCTTGCGTCGGAGGGGAACGAATGATCAGCGTGCGAGTGTACCGGAAAGGGTCGGACACCCTGGTGGCGGCGTGCGACAAGGAGCTGCTCGGGAAGACATTCAAGGAAGGCGACCTGCGGTTGGAGATCACTCCGTTCTACGAGGGCGAGGACGCGGACGAAGAGATGCTCCTGAATCGATTATCCTTCTGCACGGTCGCCAATCTGGTCGGCAAGAAGACCGTCTCCATCGCCACCAAGCATAAGTTGATTAACGACGAGTGTGTCATCACGATCGATGGCGTGCCCCACGTCCAGTTGGTGAAGATGTAATATGTTCTGCGTGCGATGCGGACGCGAGGGCTCCACCTATGAGAGCTTGTGCGTCGAGTGCTTCCTGGAGAATACCCGTTTCACCAGCATCAGCGATCACGTCGACCTGTTCACCTGCTACCACTGCAAGGAATTCCAGATAAAGGGCCGCTGGAAGAGGATAAGCCTGGACGAGGCGATCCGCGAGGTGGCCATGGACGCCATCGTGGTGAGGCGAGGCTCCGAGCTCGCCCACGTCCGCTCGGAAGTGACCGAGGCGGACCCGCGCAACTACCACGTGCGCATCTTTTCGGACGTGGAGCATGGCGACCTCAAGATGAAGGAGGAGCTGCATACCATCGTCCGGCTGAAGAACACGGTATGCCCGCGCTGCTCCAAGATCATCGGCAACTACTACGAGAGTATCATCCAGATCCGTGGCCGTGAGAGAAAGCTTTCGGAAGGGCAGAAGGAGCGGATCTACACCGCCCTCAGGAAGAGGGTCGACGAGGCGCAGGAGGAGAACCGGGAGATGTTCATATCCAAGCTGGAGGAGGTCCCCGGCGGCTTCGACGCCTATCTCTCCTCGATATCGCTGGCGAAGAGCATCTCCAAGGAGCTGGGCGACCGCTTCGGCGGCGAGGTGAAGGAATCCTCCACCCTGGTGACGCAGAAGGACGGCAAGGACGTCTATCGTGTCACCTATCTGGTCCGGCTGCCCTCCTACCTGAGGGGCGAGGTCGTGTCGTTGAAGGGCAAGCCACATCTGGTGGTCTCGATCGCCTCCAACAGCACCAAGCTGCTGAACCTCAAGACCCATGAGCCGATCAACCTGCCCAACGCCGACCTGTACGAGGTCAAGGTCCTAGCGCACCGTAAGGACATCCTGGACGCGGTGGTGCTGACCGAGACCGACAAGGAGCTGCAGATAATGCATCCGGTCAGCTTCAACACCATCGAGGTGCGCAAGCCCCCAGGCTTCAAGCGCGAGGGCGAGACGGTGAAGGTCGTCATCCACGAAGAGGAGACCTATCTCGTTCCTGGCTGATCTGCGCCCGATTAGAGATCGGACCGCAGGAGAAAGGCGAACCGATCAGCCGCCCGCTCCACCTCTTCTCTTCCTCCTCTGATCACAACCAGGTTGCCATGTTCCCTCCAGTCCTCCTTCGGCACCGAGGAGAGGCGGACATCGAACTCCTTGACGATGAGCTGGAAAAGATGCTCCATCTCCGACTCGCCGCGCCTCACCCAGATCTCTTTTTCGAAGATGCCGTCCGCAACGATGAGCGGCAGGACATGCTCGCGGAACATCGCCAGCATCTCCTTGGGGAATCCCGGGAGGCAAGCGATGGACATGCCATCCCTTTCGGCCAGTATCCCGCACGCGATGCCGACCGGGTTGGACAGAGGCCGGCCGCCCCGGGGCACCATGGCCATGAGCGAGGCCTCCTTCCTCGGCTCGGCATCCTTCCCGTGGCGTTTAACGTAGGCAGCTCTCATCCAGCCCAGCGCTTCTGGGTCTGCGACGAGTTCCTCTCCGAGGTATCGTGCCAGAGCATGCCTGGTCAGGTCGTCCAGCGTCGGTCCGAGGCCGCCGGTCATGATGACCAGCGTGGCGCTGTTGTTCTTGGCCGCCTTTAGTTCGTCGACGATCGCCTTAACGTCGTCCAGGACAACGACCAAGCGGCTGATGTGGGCTTCCCTCTCCCGGATCAGGCGGATCATCTCCGCCGGATAGGGGTCCGTCTGGCCTTCCATCAGCTCATCGCCAACGATCAGGAGTTCGATGCGCATGCCTAGCCGACCATCTCCCGACGCTTGAAGAGGACCAGGGTCAGAGCACTGAACACCAGGGCATATCCCAGCATGACAATGACCGAGTTGGCCACGCTCGGATACCAGCTGTACATGGTCAGGTTCTGGCCCTCGCCTATCGGGATAGTCTGGCTGCCATCGACCGGATAGGGCGTCTGCATGACGTAGTCGACCGCCCCGCCGACGAACGTCAGCGACACCTCTGGCTTCACGCCCCCGACCGCCCCCACGGTGGCATCGACTATCGGAAGGATCATGAACAGCAGCGCGAAGGTGAAGACCAGGGCGCCGGTCGATCCCTTCATCAGCGCGCTGATGAAGAAGCCCAACCCGATGCAGGCGATGGAATAGAGCAGCGCCAGCAACAGCGAGTACAATGCCAGGACGGTGACGCTGCCGGTGACTGCTACTCCGGAAACGGCGCCAACGCCATACCATATCAGGACCGCACCTCCGACGATGATGACGCTAGCCAGGAACTTGCCCGCGAACAGCACCGACTTCTTCACCGGATTGGGGAAGATGAGATAGCCGGTGCGGTTCTGGTATTCGCTGACTATCGCGTCGCCGGCGAACAGCGTCGCCCCGATGACGATGAGCAGGTTGATGGTATTGGCATTCGTGAAGCTGGAAAAGAAGCCGTCCGGGTTATGGTTGTACTCGTTCCCTAGCAGCGGCGGCAAGGCCAATATGAGGACCAATAGCAACGCCTCAACGATGAGCAGCCCCAGGAGCCGCTTGCTCCTCAGGTGCTTGTAGATGTCGTAGCGGGTGACGAGCATCACCTGCCTCATGTCCGAGGGCAGTATGCGTTTTGAAGTTGTCGTCATTTCTCTCACCTCGAGCTTTTTATCAGGCTCATGTACAGGTTCTCGAGCGCCAGGCCAGATTCCTTGTAACTGACGATCCTCAGGTCGAGCGATTGCAGGAACACGAGCAGCCGCGCCTGCTCCTCATCGCCGCCCTTGAAATCAACCTGGAAGCTGTTCGGCGTGAGCACGTTCAAGAGCTCCACGCCGGCGTAGCCGCGGACCTTGTCCATGGCCTCCCCGGACACCTGGTTCGCGAGACGCACCTCTAGACGCTTGCTCTCTATCTTCGAAACGAGAGCGCTTACGGAGTCGAACGCCAGCAAACGCCCGTGGTCGATCATGGCGACCTCGTCGCACACCTCCTGCACCTCGTTAAGCTGGTGGGACGACATGAAGACGGTGTAATCGAGCTTCTTGAGCTCCTGCAGGACCTCACGCACCTCCACCATTCCCCTGGGGTCGAGGCCGGACGTCGGCTCGTCCAGGATGATGATGCTCGGCTCGTGGATCAAAGCTTGCGCCAGCGCGATCCTCTGCTTCATCCCCTTGGAGAACTTGCCGATGCGGGTGGTGGACCACTCGGTCATCTTCACCAGCTCGAGCACTTCCTTTCCCCTCTTGCGCACCTCTTCCTCGGACATGCCCCTCAGCGAGCCTAGGTACTCGAACGTCTCCACCGGCGTCAGGAAAGGATAGAACTCGGGCGTCTCGACCACCGCACCGACGTCGGCGAGCGCGTTCTTCGGGTCGGAACTCACGTCCACGCCGTTCAGATACGCGTTCCCAGATGTCACCGTTAGTAGATTGGTCAGCATTTTGATGGTCGTGGTCTTGCCCGCACCGTTCGGCCCGAGGAAACCGACGAACGAATTCCTCTTTACCTTGAGATTGAGAACGTCGACCGCCTTGAAATTGTTGCCATAGTCCTTGGTCAGGTTCTCAAGTACTATTGGGTCTTGCATCGCGACACCTTCTAAAGGGCGCATATGCCCGGCCTAAATAAAAAGGGATGCTGTTCGCCTACAAGGAGCTTCATGAACCGTAAGGGAGATAACTCGCACAGCGCATCGAGTGACGGCGAACCATGCCGTCAACCAAGCTCATAGAGGACGTCACCGTCGATCTTCTTCGCGTGGCAACGACCTCCCTTCCGGACGACGTCCTGGGAGCGCTCCGTGAGGCCGAGAGGGATGAGACCAGCGAGGTGGCGCGGACCCAGCTTCGGACCATTTTGAAGAACGTGGAGGCGGCGGAACGACTCGCCCTGCCGATGTGCCAGGACACCGGGATGCCGATCTTCTTCGTCAAAGGCAGATGCCTGACGAACCTGGAGGAGGGCGTCCGCCGGGGCGTCGAGCGCGCTACCTCGGAGGTGCCGTTGCGGCCCAACGCGGTGCATCCGATCGACCGTCGGAATCCTGGGAACAATCTAGGCAAGCGCGTCCCGATCATCCATTACGATTTTTCGGAAGATGATTTCACGCAGCTCACGGTGATGCCGAAAGGAGCAGGTTCAGAGAACATGAGCGCCCTGGCCATGCTCACCCCATCGCAGGGGATCAAAGGCATCAAGAGGCTGGTGCTCGACACCGTCGTCCGTGCCGGTGGCAAGCCGTGTCCGCCCGTCATCGTTGGCGTCGGCATCGGTGGAAGTGCCGATCTGGCGATGGTCCTTGCCAAGCAGGCGTTGCTTCGGCCCTTGCACATCGGGAACCAGGACCCAAAGCTCGCTGCGTTCGAAAGCGAGATGAAACAAGCTCTGAACCTCACTGGCATCGGGCCGATGGGCCTCGGCGGAAAGACCACGGTATTGGGAGTAAGAGTCGAGGAGGCCTACACGCATACCGCGAGCTTGCCAGTGGCGATTTGCATGCAGTGCTGGGCGGCCAGGCGGGCATCGGCCCGCATTGCCATTGACGGTACTATCCAATACTCCAGGGAGGGGTTCTGGTGAGGCTGAGGACGCCTCTATCTGAGGAGGACGTCCGTTCCCTGAAGGTCGGCGACAAGGTCGCCTTGGATGGCGTTCTGTACACCGGCCGTGATGAGATGCACATTCGGGCATTGGAATATGCCAAGGAAGGGCGTAAGTTGCCCATCGACCTCAGTGGCGGGGCCCTCTATCACTGCGGCCCGATTGTGAAGAAGGACGGCAGCAAGTGGCGCGTGATCGCCGCCGGGCCGACCACCAGCGGCAGGATGGATTCGATGGAGCCGGAGTTCATCCGTCACTTCGGGGTGAGGGCCATAATCGGCAAGGGCGGCATGTCCCAGGCGACGGTGGATGCAATGAAGGAGCATGGCTGCGTCTACCTGGCGTTCACCGGTGGGGCGGCGGTCTTGGCAGCGGAACGGGTCACCGACGTCAAGGGCGTGGAATGGCTCGATCTGGGGATGCCGGAAGCGATGTGGGCGTTGGAGGTTGAGGAATTCGGTCCTCTGATCGTTGCCATGGACGCCAACGGTGACAGCCTCTACAAGAGGGTCGATGAGGAGGTGGCAGGCAATCTGCCTAGAGTGAGGAAGATGATCGGGATCTGAGCTCACTTCTTCTTTAGCTTCTCTTCTCGTTCCTTCTCTTCCTTCTCCTCGTT
Organism: Methanomassiliicoccaceae archaeon; assembly: GCA_016919565.1. Classification (GTDB taxonomy): domain Archaea; phylum Thermoplasmatota; class Thermoplasmata; order Methanomassiliicoccales; family UBA472; genus FEN-33. The sequence goes on from JACXTO010000067.1 coordinate 5,610, forward strand.
CGCCAGCATGCCTGGCTTCTTCACCGAGCGCATGCGGATGAAGATGGAGAAGGCCATGATGATGACCGTTACCAGCATGGCGATGATCATCAGCGAATGGGTCAGGTCGAGGTCGCCGATGAATCCCTTAAGGCCTTCGACCGGTGAACGGGACATGGTCGGGTCCACGCGCTTGTCCTCGAAGGGCGCCAATGAGACCGGGACGGTCTTGTCCACCAGCCCATCCTTCGTCAGGCGGAGCTGGTATTCACCTGATTGCAGATTGGCGAACGAGTAGTTGCCGTTGGCGTCCGTCTGGGCCTGGCCCTTCATGATCCCATCGAGCAGTAGC
>JACXTO010000068.1 GCA_016919565.1 Methanomassiliicoccaceae archaeon
AACGCGCTCTTCGAAGGCGGTGCGGACGGGCTGCTCTACGCTACCACCCGTGCCTCCGCTGAGATCGTGACGCTAGACCAGTATAACGAGTTCGCGGCGACGTACGACCGGCATGTACTCTCCAAACTGGACAACCAGGACGGATTGAACATTCAGCACGTCTGTGGCCTCGAGCCGTTCTTCGACCTGCTCTCCGACTACCCGAACTGCGCCGGCATCAACTGGTGGGACCGAGGTAGCCGATTGAAGATCAAGGAAGCGAAGCAGAGATGGGGCAAGAAGACCTGCCTCGTCGCCGGAATGGACCAAACCACTACTCTGATGATCGGAAGCATGGATGACATCAAGAACGAGGTCAAGGACACCATCCATCAAGGCTTTACTGACGGCACTGGCCTGATCATCGCACCGGGCTGCGAGATCTCGCCGAACACAGACTTCGCCAAGATCCGGGCGATGATGGAAGCCGCCGAACAGTACGGCAAGGGGAAGTAAACACAGGAGTTGGAAAAATGGCAAACAGTCTAGACAAGATCTCAATGAAGGTCGAGCCGCCGGGACCGGAGGCCCAGAAGGTCATTGAGCGCGACAAGAAGTACATGGGCACGATGAACAAGGTCATGCCCGTTGTGGGAGTGCGTGGAAAGGGCCTGTACGTCGAGGACGCTGACGGCAACGTGTACCTGGACTTCCTGTCCGGTATCGCCGTCACCAACCTGGGGCACTGCCCTGCACCGGTCGTGAAGGCGGTCCAGGACCAAGTGGCCAAGCTGATCCACTTCCCTGGTATCCTATGCTCGCAGAGCCTCGAGGGAGACCTGGCGGCGCAGTTGGACAGGATCGTTCCTGGCAACTTCACCAAGAAGACCTACTTCACCTGCACCGGCTGCAACGCCATCGACACCGCCATCAAGGTGGCGCGATGGGCCACCAAGAGGCCAAGGAACATCGCCTTCATCGGGGCCTTCCACGGAAAGTCCATTGGCGCTTTGTCCCTGACCTGCTCCAAGAACGCCTACCGCAAGGGCTTCATGCCCGAGATGCCGGGCGTCACCCACATCCCGTACGCGTACTGCTACAGATGCCCCTACAAGATGGTATACCCCTCTTGCGACGTGTACTGCGCCAAGATCATCGAGGAGCAGTACCTGGACCACGTGATCCCGCCGGAGGAAGTGGCAGCGATATTCCTGGAACCGATACAGGGCGAGGGCGGCTACATCGTTCCGCCGAAGGCGTGGCACAAGGAGATCCGCAAGATCACCGAGAAGTATGGCATCCTCGAGGTCGTGGATGAGATCCAGAGCGGGTTCGGAAGGACCGGCAAGTGGTGGGCCATCGAGCACTTCGACGTCGTGCCGGACATACTGTGCATGGCGAAGGGCATAGCATCAGGCATGCCGATGTCTGCTTGCACGTTCAACGAGAAGTACGACATCAAGCAGCCGGGAGCGCACGCCACCACGTTCGCTGGGAACCTGGTAACGACCGCAGCGGCCTTGGCGACGATCAAGATGTTCGAGGACGAGCATGTCCTGGCCAACTGCGCCAAGCAGGGCGCCTACCTCCTGAAGCGCGAGCACGAGATGAAGGAGAAGTACGAGTGCATCGGCGACGTCCGCGGCATCGGTCTCATGACCGCCATGGAGATCGTCAAGGACAAGAAGTCCAAGGCCATCGACATGGACACCAGGAACAAGATCGTCATGGGCTGCATGAAGAAGGGCCTGCTGACGCTGTTCTGCGGCGTGTCCTCGATACGCATCATCCCGGCGCTGACCGTGACCCAGGCTCAGATCGACACCGCCTGCGAGATAATCGAAAGCGAAGTGAAGGCAGTATCGAAGTAAACCCCTTAATCCAAACTTCTTTTCATTTTTCCATTTTTCATTGGCAGCGTGAGCTATCCTCGAATGGAATGGTCTAGAATGGTTCGACGAGCGGATTGGTCGGCGTCACTTTGATTCTCTGGCAAGCTTCCTCATCGATTCGCTTACCTCCGGGAACTTGCTCTCGTCGCTGTGCGGGAAGTACATCGCCGCGAAGAACTTCTCCTCGAACTCCGGCATCGCCGCCAGCTCGACGTACTGCACGCTCTTGGCGATCCGCTTCGCCATCTCCCTTGCCGATTTGCTCACCAGGGACATCTTCGCCCCAGAGCCGGCCGCGTTCCCGATGCCGACGATGCGATCCAGGGGCACCTCCGGGAACAGTCCGATGGCGCGGGAGCTGGCCGGGCTGGCATAGTTTCCGAACGCCCCGGCGAGGAGGATCTCCTTTATGCCGGAACGGTCGACATGCATCTTCTCCATCAGTATCTCCGCCCCGGCGTACATGGCCGCCTTGGCGTACTGGATCTGGATGATGTCGTTCTGCGATATCATCACCGGCTTTCCGCTGCCGCTCTCCTTCTCGGTGGCGACGACGAAGCAGGCCTCGCCGTCGATCACCCTGATGCGAGGATGCCCCAGTTCCTTCCTGATCCGCCCGGTGCGGTCCATCACCCCGGAGAGGAACATCTCCGCCACCAGGTCGATCACCCCGGAGCCGCAGAGGCCACGGGGCACACTCTCGGCAATGGTCGTAAAGGTGACATCGACGTCATCGGAGATCTGCACGTGGTCGATCGCGCCGGCCGTCCCGCGCATGCCGCAGCGCAGGTTCGCCCCTTCGAACGCCGGTCCGGCCGCCACCGAGGCGGAGGCGATGCCGTTGCGATCGCCGACGGTCAGCTCGCCGTTGGTGCCGATATCGATGATCAGCCTCGGTTCGTCCAGCTCCAGCACGTTCGCCGCCAGGAGCACGGCGATGTGGTCCGCGCCGACGAACCCGGCGACGTTCGGCAGCGATGAATGGTAGCCCTCCTTGGCAATGTTCAGTCCCGTGGAGTTCGACTTGAAGCTCAGGGGCAGCGCCGTCACCGGATTGTATGGTGCCAGGGCGAGGGAACGCGACTCCAGGCCGAACATGAAATGATGCATGGCGGTGTTTCCGACCGCCATGACCTCATAGACCCGCTCGATAGGCACCTTGCTCTGAGCGCAACAGCTCTGGATCAGTCGGTTCAGGCAGTCGATGATGAGCTTCTGCAGCGTGGCCGTCCCGGCCGGATCGGTCATGGCGTAGGTGATGCGCGATACAACGTCGTCGCCATGCCTTATCTGCGGGTTCAGCTCGGACTCGACGTTCAACTCCTCGCCAGTGACAAGGTCCATCAGATATGCCACAACGGTCGTAGAGCCGACGTCGATCGCCACCCCGTAGGGCACGATCTCGCGGGTATCGAGGTCGAGGAGCTCGTCATCGCGGAGCACTGCGTTCAGTGGCACCCTTTTGGAGAGCAAGTTGGGCAGTCCCAGAAGCACGGACAAGGGGACGTTCGGTCGCACCTTCCTGCCGGGCATCGCCCTCTCGATCGCCTGCTTGAGGCGAAGATGGTCGTCAAGGGGGTTCGCCAGTGTCGGATCTTCCACAATGATCTGCAAAACATGGACAAGTGGGTCGACCTTGACCTCGCCGACCGCCTCCTCCAGTATCACCTGCTCCGCCTTGGCGTACTGCTCGGAGATCTCGACCACCAGGTCGGAGCGGGCCACCAGCTTGCAGGCCAGCCTCATCCCCTTCTCCAATTCGGCAGGTGGTATGTGCGCGCGGTCGTCATGCGTCACTTCGGCCACCCCGGACCGGACCTGGACGATGCAACGGCCGCATTTCCCCCTGCCTCCGCATA
>JACXTO010000069.1 GCA_016919565.1 Methanomassiliicoccaceae archaeon
CGATTTAATGCCGTTTAGTCGAGTAGATATTAACGGTTTTAATTTTGATATATATTAATTATTGAATTTTATTTAGAAGCGTTCTGGACAATAGGCCGAAGTAATCAATTGTTTATTATGGATGGACCATCCATCCACCCCCAAGCTTATATCGCTATCAACGGCTAATGGGTCCGAGCAAGGGGAACCGATTTTCACTGAGGGAACACTAGGTTTGGGGGAATGGTTAATGGCTCTAGTGATGCCTCGCTGAACGTCGTGTTTTCAACAAGGAGGCAAAGAATGGCGAAATACAAGGACAAGATAGACTTATATGATGACAGGGGCAAGGTCATCGAGAAGGGCGTGCCCCTGGAAGCGATCAGTCCTTTGAAGAACCCTGCCATCCAGCGCATTGGTAACCTTGCCAAGAGAACAATCGCCGTTGACCTGGCCGGAATTGAGAAGGGTCTCAAGACCGGACGAGTCGGTGGCGGCTACATCAAGGGCAAGGAGATCGACGCGCCGGTTGTCAAGGATGCTGAAAAGCTGGCAAAGGCTGTAAAGGAGTATATAAAAATCTCGAAGGACGATGACACTGTGGTCACGGTGCTCGGACAAGGCAAGAAGCTGATTGTCCAAGTCCCGACCGTCAGACTGGATGTCGGTGTTGAATATACCACCGGTTTCACATCTGCGGCAGCTGCAGTGACGCAGGCAATCATCGACATGTATGATGTGCCAATCCACAAGGCGAACATGGTGAAGGGCGCAGTCTGGGGCAGATATCCGCAGACCATGACCTTCATGGGTTCGAACTTGAAGTCCATTCTCGAGGTTCCGCAGAACAACGAAGGAGCTGGATATGCCCTGAGAAACATCATGGCAAACCACATCGTGGCAATATCCGGCAAGAATGCGATGAACGCAGCAGCTCTCTCCTCGATATTCGAGCAGACTGCCGCATTCGAGATGGGCGACGCGATCGGTCCATTCGAGCGGGGCCACCTATTGGCACTCGCCTTCCAGGGATTGAACGCCAACAACATGACCTATTCCATCGTGAAAGAGAACGGCAAGACCGGCACTGTCGGAACTGTCGTCGAGTCCATCGTTGGACGCGCGATCGAGGACAAGGTCATCAAGGTTTTGGAGAAGCTGCCATCTGGCTACAAGGTCTATACGACCAGCGACGTTCCACTGTGGAACGCCTACGTGGCATGTGGTATGCTCGCCGCAATCATGGTGAACTGCGGCGCGGCTCGTGCATCACAAGGTGTCCCGTCGACAATCTTGTACTACAACGATCTGCTCGAGCACGAGACAGGCCTGCCTGGTGTTGACTACGGTCGTGCCATGGGTACGTCCGTCGGTATGTCCTTCTTCAGCCACTCGATCTACGGCGGAGGCGGCCCTGGTCTGTTCCACGGCAACCACGTCGTGACGAAGCACGCGAAGGGCACCGTCATCCCAGTAATCGCAGCGGGCTGCGCGCTGGATGCTGGCACTCAGATGTTCTCTCCGGAGTCAACCTCCCCATTGGTGAAGGATGTCTTCGGCGACATACCTGAGTTCAAGGCGCCGATCAAAGCGGTCGGTAAGGAGGCTAAGAAGCTAAAGGGCGAGGTGGCGTGATGCAGGGTGCACCGACTCCAGAAGGGGTCCCGCTACCAGAGATCATGATAATGCCCTCAAGGCTGTTGTCCGCGAACACGACCGAGAAGATCTTGAACAAGATCTACGAGGTCAGGTACGTGAAGCACATCAACTGCCAGGGCGAGGGCCTTCCGGAGAAGCTAACCTCGGGGCCGGGGTCAGGGTTGCCAGTTAACCACCCTGAGCGCAAGGTCATCAAGGTTCAAGGGAAGGCCACAGAGCTGAAGATCTTGGTAGGGCGCATTTTCGTGGAGATCGACGATTTCGAGCACGTCGAGGAGACGCTGCAGAAGATCGAGAAGATCTGCGAGGAGATGCTGCCGTTCGGATTCGATCTGGAAGTTGGTCGGTACTCCAAATTCAAGCCAACCGTTACCGACTATGCAAATAAGAGGTGTTCATGATGGCAAAGTACGAAAGACAATTCTATCCGGGGACATCCGTCCCTGCGAAGAACAGGAAGCGGTTCATCGACCCAAAGGTGAAACTGGAGAAGCTCCGGGAAATCGCCATGGATGATGTGGTCAAGATCCTTGGTCACAGACAGCCAGGCGAGGACTATAAGAGCATCCACCCACCACTGGAAGAGAGCAACGAGCCGGACTGCCCCATCAGGCAGATGGTGACGCCTATCGAGGGTGCCAAGAAAGGAGACAGGATCAGGTACGTTCAGTTCACTGACTCCGTCTACTTCGCCCCGATCGTCCCCTACTGCAGATCCTGGATGTATATGTCCAGGTTCCGAGGCGTCGACACTGGTTGCCTTTCCGGAAGAAACATCATCGAAATGAGGGAGAGGGACCTGGAGAAGCTCGCCAAGGAGCTCATTGAGAACGAGACCTTCGACCCCGCAAAGGTGGGTATCAGAGGCGCAACTGTGCACGGGCACGCATGCAGGCTCGACGAGAACGGCCTGATGTTCGACGCGTGGCAGAGGTACCGCTGGAACGCCAAGAAGGGAGAGGTCGAGTACGTGAAGGACCAGGTGGCCTTGCCGTTGGACAAGCCGATCTCTGTCGGCAAACCCGCGGACGAGAAGGAGCTCAAGAGGCGCACCAGTATGTTCCGAGCCGATGACGTGGACATGAGGGCTGACAAGGAAGTAATGAACATGAACCTCAGGATCCACAGGTTGAGGACTCTGGCTGGATTCCAACCTTGGGCAATCAAGGGGGAGTAAGCAATGGCAAAGGACAAGGAAAAGCTTTTCATTAAAGCGATGAAGAAGAAGTTCAAGGAGGACCCCACCGACGAGCACACAACCTACTACTCCTTCGGAGGCTGGAAACAGTCGAAGAGGAAGCGCGAGTGGGTTGAGCAGGCGAACAAGATCGCCAAGGCCCGTGGCATCGTCATGATGAACCAGGACATTGGTGTCCCGCTCGGTCAGCGCGTCCTCATGCCTTACCAGCTGTCCCACACGGACATCTACGCTGAGGCAGATGACTTGCACTTCGTCAACAACGCCGCTATGCAGCAGGCATGGGACGACATCAGGAGGACCGTCGTATCTGGTCTCGACACCGCACACACCGTGATCGAGAAGAGACTGGGTAAGGAAGTCACCCCTGAGACGATCAACCGCTACCTCGAGGCCGTCAACCACACAATGCCTGGTGGAGCAGTTGTCCAGGAGCACATGGCTGAGTGCAGCCCCGCTCTGACCGCAGACTGCTACGTAAAGGTCTTCTCCGGAAACGACGAGCTGATGGACGAGATCGACAAGCAGTTCAGGATCGACATAAACAAGGAGTTCCCTGCCGACCAAGCGAAGCAGCTGAAGGAAGCTATCGGGAATGCCCTGTGGCAGAAGGTCGCGTGCCCGACCATCGTCGGACGTGTTTGCGACGGTGGTACGATGTCAAGGTGGAGCGCCATGCAGATTTCGATGGCGTTCATCACATCCTACCGCCTGGCAGCAGGTGAGGCGGCGATCGCCGACTTCGCCTATGCGGCAAAGCACGCGTCCGTGGTGGAAATGGGTACAATGATGCCCGCTCGCCGTGCCCGTGGTCCAAACGAGCCTGGTGGAATTCCGTTCGGATATCTGGCCGATATGGTCCAGTCCTCAAGGAAGTACCCGAACGATCCCGCCAGGGCAGCGCTTGAGACCGTGGCGCTAGGTGCGGTCATCTTCGACCAGATCTACCTCGGCTCCTACATGTCTGGCGGTGTTGGGTTCACCCAATACTCGACCGCGGCATACACCGACAACATCCTGGAAGACTACACCTACTGGGCCGTTGACCTGATCAACGAGAAGTATGGTGGACTCTGCAAGATGAAGCCGACCCTCGAGAACATCGAGAAGCTCGGAACTGAGGTCAACTCCTATGCGTTGGAGATGTACGAGAGGTATCCGGCCGCGATGGAAGCCCACTTCGGTGGGTCCCAGCGCGCCACTGTAGCCGCGGCTGCCACTGGTATCGCATGCGCGATGGCCACTGGAAACGCGGACTGCGGTATCAACGGCTGGTACCTGTCTATGCTGCAGCACAAGGAGAGGCTCGGTCGCCTGGGCTTCTACGGATACGACTTGCAGGACCAATGCGGTTCCAGCAACTCGTTCTCCTACAGAAGCGACGAGGGATTGCCTCACGAGCTGCGTGGCCCGAACTACCCGAACTACGCCATGAACGTCGGACACCTGAGCGGATACGCAGGAATCGCCGCCGCGTCGCACGCTGCGCGCGGAGATGCGTTCGCCTGCAACCCGTTGATCAAGGTGGCCTTCGCGGACAAGAACCTACCGTTCGACTTCGCGAACATCTGCAAGGACTTCGGTCGTGGCGCAATGCGCGAGTTCATGCCAGCCGGCGAGAGAACCGTCATCATCCCGCCTGCGTGATCCAAATGAAGGTTGGGGACTTCGCCAAGTACCGGAACACCGGAACGGTGGGCAAGGTAATGGACATCACGGACAAGCCAGAAGGGCGATGGGTGCTATTGGACACCTACGACCTCTACTATGATGCCAGTACCTTGGAGCCGGCCAGTGAGGTCGAGTACAAGGTGAAGCACCTCGAAGAGCAGTCATTGGACCAGCAGATGGAGCAAGTGGACCGGCTGAAGAGCCAGATCGAGGATTCGATGGAAGCCATCAGCCGGATCTCAGCGTCCGGAACCTGAAACCTTTTCCCATCTTCTCTATTTTTTCTCTCAATTAGACGAAGGCCTGGCCTGATAGGAATTGCTGATCTGAGTCTACGTTCCCATTGAGATTGTGGATTGCTCAGGCGTCGTCGTAGCCAAGCAATATGCTTGCCAGTGTCGGGTCGTCCGGAAGACCGTGCAGGCTCCTCACGTACATATCGCCCGGAGGCGAGGGGGAGCAGGATACCACGTTCTTCGCCCCCGGCATCCTCTCCACTTCCGGAAATGATACTGGTGGCATTACGAAGCACTCCCTGGTCTTCGGCTTTAGGTTCGGGAACAAAACGAACTCATCCGATAGGAAAACGACGTCGTCCCGAATGAGATATTCAGCCTTCTGATGTGGAAAGATCTCCATCCCGATTATCATGTCCTCATCTGCCACTAGAAGCACTGTCGGCTCAGGCGGGGGGCGGAACCGCTTGTCCTTGATTATGACGATGATGTTGTCGCGGGCCAGGCATTTCATGACTCCCGTATTGCAGCAAGTGATCCCGAACGAGGCTTTGACGCTCTCTTCGATCTTGATCAGGTTTTCCTTGGCCTCGGCCATGAGAGGAAAGACGTGTCTGCTCCCCTCCATCCCGCTTACGAAACTGACCACCTCATCGATCGCGACCATGTTGAACGTCCCCCTAACGCGTGTTATCGTAATCTAGCTTTCTAATCGTCGCTCAGGATCCAAGCATTTGAGAATCTATTTCTAAAAGCAGGTGCTTTCTTTCCAATATGAGTCTGGATGAATTGGCGAAGCACGAACCATCCGCCGTAAACGCGCTCTACCGCTACAAACATGAGATCTTCAAGGACGGGGCTCTGAGCGTCAAGGAGAAGGAGCTCATCGCGGTCGCGCTCTCCTGCGTCATGAAGTGCGAGGCGTGCCTCGACGTGCACGCGAAGGAAGCTCTGAAGCGAGGAGCGACCAAAGAGCAGCTACGCGAGGCCATGATGGTCGCCCTGTATCTCACTGGCCCGGCCGCATTCGTCTGGTCGCCGGTCATCGACGACCTGATAAAGTAGGCATCAAGATCATGATTGGAAGGTTATGTGGACGGCCTTCTTGACGCCCATCCCGCCTGCGACCTCGAGGCATTTCAGGACCGCAAGGGGAACGGGGCAGGTGGCATGTTTCAGGGTCTTGCCGCCTTCGACATAGATGCGGTTCTCGGAGAAGGGCATCTTCAAAACCTCCATCACATTCAGAGGTGGGAGGCGCTTCCCGAGCTCCGCTACGTACTTACAGTCGCTGGTGATCTCCACCCTCAGCATTCCGTCGTCATCTATCCATCCGATCACTTGCGAGAGCAAGCGGCATGCGCCTGGATCGACATTCACGATGACCCTGTCCCCCGCACCAACCAAGCTCTTGTCAAGCATGTCCTCACTCATCTGTTCCTTTTTCGATTCATCAGATCTAATAGCGATCCCTTGGTGATATCGAAGACCCCGATCACAGCGACCGCCTCGTTCTTGCGCATCACCGGCACGACCACGACCG
>JACXTO010000070.1 GCA_016919565.1 Methanomassiliicoccaceae archaeon
GTCCAGAAGAGCGATTTCCGGGTGGTGATCAAGCCGGACCTGGAGTTCTTTGACCGGGGCGCCGCAACCGGAACCGATCCCGAACTGGTGGAGCAGTTGATCCTCTGGCTGCACAGGCGCGGGTACCGGCAGGTCGTCGTGGCCGACGGGGTGGGTTGCGCCGACTTGTGGCTGGACAACCGGGATGTTCCGGTTCTGGCCGATCTGGTGGGTTATCGGTACGTCACCGATGACGACGAGCCTTACACGGTGGTGAATTTGAGCGAGGAGGTGGTGGAGAACGTTTTTCCGGAGGACCACGTTCTTTCCGGCAGCGGCTTGGGCCGGACGTGGCTCGAAGCGCATTTTCGCATTGGCATCGCCAAGAACAAGACCCATGACGAATACTACTTCTCACTAGGTCTTCAGAATCTGCTGGGCGTATTGCCGCTCCGGGACAAGGACTATCATTATCGCCATCGTCTGGATTCCGGCGATGTGCTGATGGAACTGATGGAACGGACTCCCGTGCACTTCAGTATCATCGATGCCGTGGTGAGCAATCACGGAAGTGACGGCATACGCGCGAACCATCCGCTGAGGACCCACACCGTCATTGCCAGTGACCATCTCCTGCTGGCCGACTGGGCCGCGGCCCTGAAGATGGGCCTGGACCCCTATGCCTCGCCGGTGAACGCCAGGGCGCTGCGGGATATGGGCCTGCCCAAGCGACACCGCATCCAAGGGGATCTGACCCCCTATGAGGGCTGGAAGAATGTGCCTCCCCTGCTGGCCGATTCGATTCGCAGGCGGAACCGATCCGTCTCGATCATGCAGTTGGTAAGACCGTGGCTGCAGAGCGTGAACACCGAGCTGTTTCCCTTCAAGAACGGCGTGGACGAGCGCATGAATCGACTGATCGGAGAGTACGTCAGGAACACCGATCGAAATCCCGCGGCCCAGACGATCAGCGTGGGAATCAATCATCTCGTGGCGGGTTCACACAACCTGCTGGAGTGCTATGAAGTGATGTTCGACAAAGAGCGTGTCCGCCGCAAGCACTCGGCGTTAGGCTTCGATCTGTCGCCATACCGGCTTTCCGATTACGAGGCGATCATCGATTACATGGAGCCGTTGGCCGAGATTGCGGCGGGGACGCCGCCGGACCGGAATGGGCTCCGGTGGCGATACATCGACCAGTCGGTGCTGTTCGAGTTCCGGCGCACGCTGCCCGTCGATTACGATGCCTTTGTCCAGCGCGTGGAGATTGGCGCCGCGGTGCGCATGATGAACGACAATATCGGAGGCGCATGCGTCCCGGTGTCCGAGGACAAGCGCCACCGTGTCACCCATCAGGCGGAGCGCGACATCTACCTGCCTCAGCCGAACTGGATCGTATGGTTCGGCGGCTCATTCATCGACGTGGGAAAACTCGAATTCATACGATACGAGAAGAATCGCCAACAGATCTTCTGGCGAACCGTCGCCAGCGCCAATGACTCGGCCACCCATGACGATGGGATCGTGACGTTTGCCAGAGACGCGGAAGGGATGACGGCCATCCACATCGTGGCGCGTCAACAGTTCGCGCTGCCGCTGTTCTGGCAGGTCGTCAACATCGATCTTGTCCCAGAGCAAAAGCATGCCTTGATCTCCGACGCCTACACGAAGTTCTTTTCGAGGACGATGGCCAACTTCGAGGCGGCCTGCGAAGGGCGTGACGTGGCCACAGGTCGGCCGTGGGATACGAGGTTCGGGGAGGATGATTCGCAGAGCGAGAACTTGCCGATGGAGGAGACGGCATCGATGCTGCTAAGACTCGCAGGCTTCGTTCGGCCTGCGCTGGCGGCCATCCCAGGCTCGCGCGCTCTAGCCTTCCTGGAGGAAACCGGACTGGCTGATCCGGAAGCCAACCAACTGGTTGAGCACCTTGGGAAGCGGTTCTCGGAGAATGCGCTGGACTGGACGTTGAGAGCCATGAGTTTTGCCGTGTCGCTGAACAAAGAACTGCGGCAGGATATCCGGGAGTTCCACGGTCGGTACATGTTCCGGATCAAGGACACGGATATCGTGACGAGCATCGTATTTGACAACGGAAGGATGCACGTAAGCGACCGGAAGATCGATGACGTGGATGTCGCCCTAACGTTCAAGAACGCCAGGGCATTTTTCGACCTGGTCCTATCGCCCAATTCAGACGTTGTGGGCGCCCTTCTGTCCCAGGACATAGCCGTTGACGGCAACCTTAATTACGTGGACAAGTTCGTATACATGGCCAGGCGCCTTCAGCGGATGGCCCAGGCAAGAGAGTAGCGGAATGAACGACAACCCCCTGATATTCGACATCCGGCACTTCGCTCTGGACGATGGCCCGGGCATAAGGACCACCGTCTTTTTCAAGGGATGTCCCTTGAGATGCAGATGGTGCTCCAACCCCGAGTCCATTAATGCATATCCTGAGCTTATTTTCAGGTCGGCGCGCTGCGAAGGGTGCGGGCGGTGCGTATCAGTATGCGCCCCATTTGCTATCAAGCCGGAACCGGGATGCATTCAATTAGACAGGCAGAAGTGCGACCGGTGCCTGAAATGTATCGACACGTGTTATACGGAAGCGCTTGAGGCAACGGGCAGGTACTACAGCCTCGCTGAAGCGCTCGGCGAATGCTTGAAGGATGAGCCTTTTTATCACAATTCAGAGGGCGGCATAACGCTTTCCGGCGGTGA
>JACXTO010000006.1 GCA_016919565.1 Methanomassiliicoccaceae archaeon
AGCAAGCATCGGGGGGACCATGGCCCAGCTGGACAAGACCTTCCCGACCAACGATTGCTCCATGTGCATCATGGCCCCGAAGCTGGTGGCGGCGGGGAAGCACCAGAATGTCGACCTGATCACCAACGCTGAGATCGAGGACATGACGGGCGAGCCGGGGAATTTCACGGTGAAGGTCAGGAGAAAGACCCTGAGGGTCAACGACGAGAAGTGCACTGGCTGCGGGCAATGTGCCGCCAAGTGCCCGGTCGAGACGTACGACGAATACAATCAAGGGATGAAGAAGCGGAAGGCCATCTATGTGGCGTATCCGCAGGCCGTCCCCCTGGTGTTCTGCATCGACAAGGACGCCTGCATCGGATGCGGCATCTGCGCCGAGGAATGCATCGCCAAGGCGGTCGAGTACGAATTGAAGGATGAGGTCGTCGAGCTCAAGGTCGGTTCTGTCATCCTCTGCCCGGGCTTCGAGGAGTTCGATGCCAGGCTGAAGAAGGAATACGGCTACGGGGAATTCAAGAACGTGGTCACGAGCATCGAGTTCGAGAGGATGCTCAGCGCCACTGGTCCGTACCTCGGGACGGTGATGAGACCGTCCGATGGGGACATCCCCAAGAAGGTCGCGTTCATCCAATGCGTGGGCTCGAGGGACGAGAAGGTCGGCAATCCCTATTGCTCCTCGGTCTGCTGCATGTACGCGATCAAGGAGGCGATAATCGCTGGCGAGCACACGCCTGGGCTGAAGCCTACCATATTCTTCATGGACGTAAGGGCGGTCGGCAAGGAGTTCGAATACTACCGCGAGAGAGCAGAGAAGGAGTACGGGGTGAAGATGTACCGCGGGAGCCGGGTCGCCTCGGTCGATGAGGACCCGGTTACGAAGAACCTGTTCCTGAGGTACAGCATGGGCGATGAGACCACCACGGAGGAGTTCGATCTGGTCGTGCTCTCGGTGGGAATGAAGCCTCCTGCGGACGGAGAGATGCTGAGCAAAAAGCTCGGATTCAAGCTTAACAAATATGGATTCTGCGAGACGGATTATTTCGCGCCATTGAGCACATCGAGACCGGGAATATTTGTCAGCGGGGCGTTCGCCGCTCCGAAGGACATCCCTGATTCGGTGGCGCAGGCCAGCGGGGCTGCGGCACTGGCGACATCCACCATATCTTCCGAGAGGGGGAAGCTCATCAAGATCAGGGAATTCCCGCCTGAGTTCGATGTCTTCGCCAAGCGCCCGAGGATCGGCGTGTTCGTCTGCCACTGCGGCATCAACATCGGCGGCGTGGTCGATGTGCCGTCAGTAACGGAATATGCGGCAACCCTGCCCGGTGTGGTCTATTCGGGCCAGAACCTGTTCACGTGCTCCTCGGATACCCAGAAGAAGATCAGGGAGATGATCAAGGAGCACAAGCTCAACCGGGTGGTGGTCGCGTCCTGCTCGCCTCGAACGCACGAATCGCTGTTCCGGGAGACCTGCATGGACGCCGGCCTCAATCCGTACCTGTTCGAGATGACCAACATCCGCGACCAATGCTCGTGGGTGCACATGCATGAGCCAGAGAGGGCCACCGAGAAATCGAAGGACTTGGTGCGCATGGCCGTCGCCAAGGCGAGACTGCTCAAGCCATTGAAGAAGTCGAAGCTCGGAGTGACCCATTCCTCAGTCGTTATCGGAGGAGGACTGGCAGGCATGACCGCAGCGCTCAATGTCGCGGAGCAGGGATACGCGGTCCACCTGATCGAGAAGGAGGGGCAGCTCGGGGGGAACCTGGCGAAGCTCCACCACAAGGAAGGTGGCCGCAAGCCGCGGGAGTTCATGAACGAGCTCATCGGCAAGGTCAGGGACACCGAGAAGATCACGGTGCACCTCAACACGCAAGTACTGGATGTCGCTGGCTTCGTCGGGAACTTCAAGGTGAAGACCACCGATGGCGAGATCGAGACCGGGACGATCATCGTTGCCACTGGAGCCAACGAATACAGACCAAGCGAGTACCTGTATGGCCAGGACAGCAGGGTGATAACCCAGCTCGAACTGGAAAGACAATTGGACGACCAGACCCTGAAGGCGAAGAAGGTCGTGATGATCCAGTGCATTGGCTCGAGGAACGAGAAGGTGCCCTATTGCAGCAGGGTCTGCTGCTCCAACGCGGTGAAGAACGCCATCGATATCAAGAAGCAGAGCCCATCCACCGACGTCTACGTCCTGCACAAGGACATCCGGACCTATGGGTTCAGGGAGGACCTGTACCGGGAGGCAGGGGAGCTCGGGGTAAGCTTCCTGAGATTCCCTGAGGATGCCATGCCGACCGTCGGTAACAACGCCGGCCAACTGGAAGTGACCTCGTTCGATACGGTGCTCAAGGAGGACGTCATGATCAAGCCAGACCTTCTCGTGCTGAGCGTCGGCGTCAGGCCCAACGAGGGGAACGAAGCGCTGGCAATGATGCTGAAGGTCCCGCTGAGCAAGGACCGGTTCTTCCTGGAGGCGCACATGAAGCTGCGGCCGGTCGATTTCGCTACGGAAGGCGTCTTCCTTTGCGGCCTGGCGCACAGCCCGAGGTTCATCGATGAGACCATATCGCAGGCACTCGGGGCGGCCGCCAGGGCCACCATGGTCATCTCCAAGGACGAGATCGAGGTGGAAGGCATCACGGCGACGGTGAACGCGAACCGGTGCACCGGTTGCGAGCTGTGCATACAGGTCTGTCCCTTCGGCGCGATCGACAAGATCGACAACAAGGCGAAGGTGAACGAGGCGCTGTGCAAGGGCTGCGGGACGTGCAACGCCGTCTGCAAGTCAGGTGCGATCCAGCAGAAGGGCTTCCAGGACGAGCAGTTGATCGAGGCCATTGACGCCCTGTTCTGCGAGGAGGGAGAGGAATGAGCGGAAGCCAGGCTGCGAAGGGAGCCGAGGCGGGCGCGGTCCCGTCGGAACAGGGAGAGCAAGGGTTCGAGCCGAAGATCGTTGCTTTCCTGTGCAACTGGTGCTCCTACGCTGGCGCGGACCTCGCGGGCGTCTCTCGCCTGCAGTACCCGCCCAACATCAGGATCATCCGGGTGATGTGCTCCGGCAGGATATCGCCTATGCTAGTGCTCCGGGCGCTGAAGGACGGCGCCGACGGGGTGCTGGTGTCGGGATGCCATCCGGGCGACTGCCACTATCTCAAGGGCAACCTGTACACGCGAAGGCAACTGCAACTGCTGAGGAACATGCTCGAGTACTACGGCATCGAGGCGGACCGGTTCCAGATGAGCTGGGTGTCGGCGAGCGAGGGCGGCAAGTTCGCGGACGTCGTGAAGACCGCCGTGGAGAAGGTCAGGAAGCTGGGGCCGAACACCAGGTTCAAGGTCATGGAGAGCCAGGATGGGGGTGAGTAGGTGAGCGATGAGAAGATCCGAGAGGAAGCGAAGAAGGCGCTGCGCGAGCGAGGCTTGAAGTGCGTCATCGGTTGGAGCGCGGACGGCACTCCGTTGTTCGCGGAGACCGAGGATGACATCGACCGACTCTCGTTCAACAAGGACTGCGCCAACAACCTGGTCGGCTACCTGACGCAGGAGGTCCGCAGCCAGCGCGGGAAGACCCGCGACGGGAAGGAGAAGGTCGTCAAGCCCGTCGGCATTGTGGTCAGGGGCTGCGACTCGAAAGCTCTGTTGCTACTACTGAACGAGAACATCCTGTCGCGCAAAGATGTCTTCATCATCGGTGTACCATGCACCGGGGTCGAGGACAAGCGCGCCGGCGCGCTGTACAGGAAATGCGTGAAATGCGCCATGAGGAATCCCGTGGTCTACGACGTCCTGGCATCGGAGAAGGTCCCGGAGGACGAGAAGGACTACAGCGAGATCGAGGCTATAGAGAACATGTCCGTCGAGGAGCGGTGGGAATTCTGGGAGGAGATCTTCGCGGACTGCGTAAGGTGCCATGCCTGCAAGCGCTCCTGCCCGGTATGCTACTGCGATGAGTGCCTGCTCGATCCGACCGACGTGGCTATCAGGCCGGACACCACGGCGGACGAGAAGGCCCACCGGCCCAGGTGGGTCGAGAGATCGGTGAACGTGCGAGAGAACCTGCTGTACCACCTGGCGCGCTTGCCGCACCTGGCGGGCAGGTGCGTGGACTGCGGCGAGTGCGAGCGGGTCTGCCCTCAGAGGCTTCCGCTCAGGCTGCTCACGGCCAAGCTCGAGAAGGATGTCAAGGAGATATTCTGCTACGAGCCCGCAAAAGAGGAAGGCCAGAAGCCATTGATCGCCATGTCCAAGATGGAAGACGAGAACGAGTTCATAATGTGATGGGGTTGTGGATATGAGCAAATATATCTTGAAGAAGGAGAAAGTGGTGGACGCGCTGAATGCGCTCGGCAATGCTAACGCGGTCTACATCCCCGTCAAGAACAAGCGAGGCCTGGTTGAATACAAGGAGCTGGGGAGGGACGCCGCTGCGGCCGATGCGAAGTTCGACTGCCGGCCGGACGTGCCGCCCAAGGCAATCCTGTTCCCGCAGACGCAGGTGCTCTTCACGTTCAAGAAGGTGGATGGGAAGATCGAGGTCGTGCCGACGGAGCCAGACGACAGGGAGAAGATCATCTTCGGCGTGCGGCCGTGCGATGCTATCGCGATCGCGGTCATGGACAAGGTGTTCATCGGGGGCAAGTTCGTCGACACGTACTACAAGGCGCGGCGCGAGAGGACCGCCGTCATCTCGATCGCCTGCGACGGCCCGGCAGACTCGACGTGCTTCTGTCCTTCCACCGGAGGAAGCCCGGCGGCGACTGAGGGCAGCGATGTGCTGCTGTACGATGTAGGCGACTCATATTACGTCGAAGTCGTCTCCGATAAGGGGAGGAAGATACTGGAATCGCTTAGTGCGAGCCTTGAGACACCCTCACCGGAGCAGGAGAAGAGGAAGGACGAAATCGTCAGGAAGGCGGAAGCGGCGGAGGGATTCACCCGGAGCATCACGGCGGAGTCCATAAGCAAGCTGGATTCGTCGTTCGACAGCAAGTACTGGGACGACGTCTCGAGACGATGCTTGAGCTGCGGAGCGTGCACGTACTACTGCCCGACCTGCCACTGCTTCGACATCAACGACGAGCCTGGCAGGAAGCGGGTCCGGACCTGGGACTCATGCCAGTTCTCCAACTTCACGATGCACACCTCGAGCCACAACCCGCGGACGGCGAAGGCCCAGAGACTGAGGAACCGGTACTATCACAAGTTCAAGTATTCCAAGGACAACACCGGCCGCTACCTGTGCGTGGGCTGCGGCAGATGCATAGCACTGTGCCCCGCAGGACTGGACATCACCAAGGTCATAAGCGAGGTGAAATGATGAGCGAAGAGAACCATTACATCCCACACGTCGCAGAGATCACCAGCATCACGCAGGAGACTACCGGGGAGAGGGCGGTTAAGACCTTCAAGGTCGACTTCAAGGACGCGAACGTCCAGCTGAAGTTCAAGCCGGGCCAGACCTGCATGGTCTCCGTGTTCGGCAAGGGCGAATCGATGTTCGCGATATCGCAATCGCCCACCAGGGGCAGCCTGGAGTTCAGCGTCCAACGCGTCGGCAGGGTCACGGAGATGCTGCACGAGCTCGAGGTCGGGGATGAAGTGGGCATTCGCGGACCTTATGGCAATGGCTTCCCAGTGGAGCAGTGGAAGGGGAAGAACATCTACTTTATAGCTGGCGGGATCGGCATGGCCCCGGTCCGCGCGGTCATGAACTACATCGTGGACAACAAGGAGGACTATGGCGAGCTGTACCTGATCTACGGGGCGCGCACGTCGCGTGACCTATCGTTCAAAGCGGAAATCGATGCGCTGGAGCAGGGCGGCGCCATCGATGTCAGGCGCACCATCGACGTCGAGGAGCCGGGCTGGGTCCCACTAGACAACAAGAACCCCGAGCAATCGAAGTTCGATCCCTCGTCCAGGAAGTTCACGGGCTTCGTGGCAACGACCGTCTCGGCGATGAAATGCACCCCGGAAAACGCGCTTGCGGTCATATGCGGCCCGCCGATCATGATCAAGACCTGCATCGCCAGCCTTGCCAAGCTCGGCTGGAAGGACGAGCAGATCTACACCACGCTCGAGAACAAGATGAAATGCGGCATCGGCAAGTGCGGCAGGTGCAACATCGGCGGCGTCTATGTTTGCGTCGACGGACCGGTGTTCACATACGCGCAGGTCAAGAAGATGCTGAACGACCAGTGAGATGCCGGTCGTTCTCTCTATCTAAGCGCATGCCATCGCGTTGATGAGATCGATCTCGTGACGACGATCATCCTGCATGCACCATTCCCGATGGCTCGAACCAACGTACGTGCGCGGGACGTGCTAATACCCCAGGAATTGCCTCAGTTCGTCGCCGGTGACGATCGCCTCGGAGTTGCTGGCAACGATCGGTCAAATATAGCATGATTCTAGGTTGAAGCCAGATTCGTTGGGAAGGTCATTCATTGTTGATAGAATTGAACGATTCGGCATCAAGTATCCTCTTCACTCCCTGCTTTTTGGGGACAGTGAAAAAGAAAGTCGCTCCCTTGCCTAACTCCGATTCGACCCATATCCGACCCCCATGCCGCTCCACGATCCTCTTCGCTATCGCCAGACCGATGCCGCTGCCTGGGTACTTCTTCTCGGTGCTCAATCTCTGAAACAGGAGGAAGATCTTTTCGGCATAGGCCGGATCGAAACCGATCCCATTATCCTTGATGGAGAAGACCCAGCCTTCGCCACTCTCCGAAGCGGAGATCCGGACCCTTGGCCGCTCTGATCCGTGGAATTTTATGGCATTGCCGATCAGATTCTGCATCAATTGGGTCATCTGGTTCTCATGCGCTTCGATCGTCGGCAACGTCCCCACCATGATCTCCGCTTGGCTCTCATCGATGCTCCCCTTCAAGCTTGCTACGGCCTTGGTCACGACCGTGTTCATCGAGACCGGGGTGAATGGCTTGCCTTCCATTTCCAATCTTGAGTAATCCAGGAGATCATTGATTAGCTCGCGCATCCTGGTTCCGCCGTCCACGGCGATGTGGATGTATTCGAGCCCTTTCGGGTCCAACTTGTCGCTGTATCTCCGTTCCAACAGGGACAGGTAAGCGGTGACCATTCGGAGCGGCTCCTGGAGGTCATGCGAAGCCACGTATGCGAACTGCATCAGATCGGTGTTCGAACGCTCCAGATCCTCCCCGTATTCTTTTTGCTTC
The DNA here is from genome assembly GCA_016919565.1 of Methanomassiliicoccaceae archaeon. Lineage (GTDB taxonomy): Archaea > Thermoplasmatota > Thermoplasmata > Methanomassiliicoccales > UBA472 > FEN-33. The sequence goes on from JACXTO010000006.1 coordinate 7,212, forward strand.
TGCTGCGCATCCCTTAGTTCGCTGACGTCGGTCAGAATGGACCTGAACCCCTTGACCGCCCCCCCATCTACGAGGTTGCTGAAGAATTGGACATGGACTTCGTTTCCATCTTGCCTGCGAAGCAGAAACGTATGCTTCTGCTGCCCTTTCCCTTGAGCAAGACGGCGGAAATGTAGATACAGTGACTCGTGGGATTGCGGGGCAACGAACGTAGAAAGGCGTTTATCGATGAGGTCCCTCCGCTCAACCCCCAGCATCGCCGATGTCGCCAGATTGGATTCCTTGATCGACAATTCTGGAGTGAGCGTAATATATCCAACCGGTGCGAGATCGTACAGCTCAAAGTACTTCGCCTTAGAGATCTCCAATTCCTGCTGGATCCTTTGAAGCTCCTCGTTCTGGATCTTCAGTTCCTCTTGATGGATCCTGAGCTCCTGCAAGAGCCTTCGGTCATTGTCAGTCGACCCCTCTTGCATCTCGTCTTCCTTCTTGAGACGATTCTCAGCCATATCTCTCAAATTGACTGACTCTTTATCTGGGCTCAACGCAAAGGAATTTGACTTCCATAATATAGCTTTTTTGCATTTGGCAAGCCCTTTCTTTCGATATCCTCTCGAAGCCACTCGCTCAATGAGCAAAGGTGATCATCGGAGAGCCGCTGCAGGGTACAGCACCGGCACAACTCGGTCTGTGAGATCCATTGCGGCGATGTGAATCTTGAGTTATCGAATGTGAGGTCAGCGCAGCTTGTAAGTAGAATAAAGGGAATTATCAATCGTAGTCACATTGGCTTGTGTGGCCGTTGAGGGAATCCATGGCGAAGAGAATATCGACTGTGAGTGAAGAAGAAGTGGCGGATGGCAAGAAGAGGAGAGCAGCGTTCCCGCTCGTCGCACTGGGTTCCTCGGCCGGAGGTCTAGAGGTTATCGAAACGTTCTTCAGGAACGTCCCGTCGGACACTGGCATGGCCTTTGTAATCGTGACTCATCTCGATCCTCGACACCCAAGCCTCCTTGCGGAAATTATCTCCAAGTCCACAACCATGGAAGTAATCCAGGCCGAGAACGAAGTGGCAATCCAGAAGAACACGGTATATGTAATCCCTCCGGGAAAGGAGATGATATCCGCGGACGGCCATCTGCGGCTCTCTGAGCGAAGGGACGATAGCGAGCCGTTCCTGCCGATCGATGTCTTCCTCACCTCCCTCGCAGAGGATTGGGGCGAGAACGCAATCGCGGTGATTCTCTCTGGCAACGGATCGGATGGCTCGTTCGGCCTGAGATCGATCCACTCGGGCCTAGGCATGATAATGGTGCAGAGCCCTGAGACTGCCAGGTATGCCAGCATGCCTCGGAGCGCCATCGAGACCGGGTTGGCCGACTATGTCCTGCCCCCGTCCGAGATGCCCAC
>JACXTO010000071.1 GCA_016919565.1 Methanomassiliicoccaceae archaeon
AACTGGGCCAGGTCCATTATCGCCTTCAAGGCCTTTTTGAACTGGCAGGTAATGATGCACTCATCCACCTCCTTTCGCGTCCGCTCGATCATCTCGGCCACGGTCGCGCTCTGCTCCTCGAATCCCACCAGCTCAGGGATATGACCGAAATTCTTGTAGCTGAAGCTGAGCACCCTGTGATAGTAATTCCCCAGGGTGGCGACGAGCTCGTTGTTCACCTTCACTTCGAAGTCCTGCAGCGAGAAATCGCTGTCCCGGTTCTCGGGCATGTTCACCGCCACATAATACCGGATGACGTCCGAATCGAACTTCTGGACGAGCGAGGGGATGTCGATCCCGACCCCTCTGCTCTTGGAGAAGGCCTCCCCCTTGAAGGTAAGGAACTCGTTCGCCGGGACATCATAGGGAAGGTTCAGCCCTCCGTGGCCCATCAGGATCGCCGGCCAGATTATGGTATGGAACGGTATGTTGTCCTTTCCAAGGAAGTAGAAACCCTTTGTCTCGGGGTCCGTCCAGAACTCCTTCCATCGGTCCGGTCTCCCGATCGACTTCGACCATTCCTTCGATGCGGAGAGATATCCGATCACCGCCTCGAACCAAACGTAGATCACTTTGCCATCGTAACCTGGAAGCGGTAGCGGCACCCCCCAGGTCATGTCCCGAGTTATCGCCCGATCCTTCAGGCCTGCCTCCAGCCAGTTCTTGGTGAACAATTGCACGTTCGGGCGCCAATAATCCTTATCGCCAACGTAATCAAGGAGGGCCCCCTGGAAAGCGCTCAGCCGGAGGAAGAAGTGCTCGGTCTCCCTGAGGTCCGGAGTGGTGCCGCATGTCGTGCATTGGGCTCCTCCCAGATCGCCAGCCTCGAAGGTCGCACCGCACTTCTCGCATTGGTCCCCTCTTGCCCGCTCATTCCCGCATTTATTGCAGGTCCCTTCCACGTAACGGTCTGGCAAGAATTTATTGCATTTTGTGCAATAATATTGCATCGTCCCCTTCTTGTAGAGATGGCCATTCTCAAGCAGCCTAGTGAAGACATCATGCACCACCTCGAAATGGTTCGGGTTGTGCGTCTTGGTGAAGAGATCGAAGTGGATCCCCAGATCCCTGATGGCTTTGCTATTGATCTGGTGAAAACGTTCCGCCACCTGCTCGACCGGGACCCCCTCCTTCTCCGCCCTCACTGTCACTGGCGTGCCATGTTGGTCGGACCCAGAGACCATGAGGACCTCGTCCCCGCGCAGGCGATGGTACCTAGTGAAAATGTCAGGAGCTAATAGCGAGCCGGCGACGTGACCGAGATGAAGGACACCATTTGCATAGGGCCATGCCACGCATACCAGTATCTTAGCCATTGATATCCGTTGCGAATACGCAAGGAGGGATTTAACTGTTGAGCGGAATGCGGTGCATCATAGGGATGTGACCGGGCGTGCTCCAGCATCAGGCACTTACTTTTTTATCAGGGAGTGAATATCGTGGGTCGTCATGCGAATAGCCGTTTTGCTGCAAGACCGCTGCCAGCCGAAGAAGTGCAACATCGAGTGCATGAAGTATTGCCCCAAGGTACGCACCGGCGTTCAGACGGTGGTCATCGGCGAGAAGGGCAAGCCGGAGATCACGGAGGAGCTGTGCGCAGGGTGCGGCATCTGCGTCCATAAATGCCCGTTCGAAGCGATCAAGATCATCGGTCTGCCTGACGAACTGGAAGGCGAGATAATGCACCAGTATGGCCTGAACGGCTTCCGCCTCTACCGGCTGCCGGTGCCCAAGGTCGGCCTGGTCACAGGCATCCTCGGACCGAACGGGATCGGCAAGACCACGTCGTTCCGACTGCTGTCCGGTGCCGAGATCCCGAATCTCGGCGACTACGAGAACCCGCCGACCAAGGAGCAGGTGTTGGAAAGATTCGCTGGAACCGAGCTGAACCTCTTCCTGGCGAAGGTGTATGCTGGCAAGACGAAGACCTCCCTCAAGCCGCAATACGTCGACAAGCTGCCGAGCGTTCACAAGGGGGTTGTCCGAGAGCTGTTGGAGAAGGTCCAGGAGCGCATGAGCGTGGAAGAGGCGATCGAGATGCTCGAACTGAGCGATGTCGTGGACCGGGGCCTCGGCGAGCTCTCCGGTGGCGAATTGCAACGAGTGGCCATCGCGGCCACAATCCTCAAGGACAGCGACGTCTACTTCTTCGACGAGCCCTCCTCCTATTTGGACATCTACCAGCGGATCAAGGTGGCGCGCATCATCCAATCGCTGAGCGAGAAGAAGCAGGTGGTGGTGATCGAGCATGACCTGGCCATTCTTGATTTCCTTGCCGATAACATCTATCTCGTCTATGGTTCGCAAGGTGCGTTCGGAGTGTTCGCCCAGCCGCGGCAGGTCCGGGTGGCGATCAACACCTATCTTGACGGCTACATGAGGGAGGAGAACATCCGCTTCCGCGATACCTCGATCGTTTTCGAGGACAGGCCACCAAGAGGCTCCTGGCAGACGGTCTCATTGCTGGATTATGACGCCA
>JACXTO010000007.1 GCA_016919565.1 Methanomassiliicoccaceae archaeon
AGGAAAACCGTACCATCTCGGGACATATGGTCATCTTCAAGGAGTCGGCCCTCACCAAGAGGGTCGTGAAGAAGCGGAGCTCGTCCAGGCCGCTTGGGTCAGAGACAATAATCGAGAAGCTTGAGCAGGAGCTCGCCCATACAAAAGATAACCTTCAGCAGGCGGTCGAGAAGCTGGAGACCTCTAATGAGGAGCTGACCTCAATAAACGAGGAACTTCAATCGAGCAATGAAGAGCTGCAGAGCGTGGCCGAGGAATCGCTTACCGCCAAGGAAGAACTGAACTCGCTGAACGAGGAACTGATGACGGTGAACACCGAGCTGGAAAGGAAGAATCAGGAACTCATGCTGACCAGCGGGGACATGAGGAACCTGCTCAATGGCGTGGATGTGGCGACCATCTTCCTTGACATCGATCTGAAGATCAGAAGGTACACGTCTCAAACGGGGAGGCTGATGAACTTGCTGCCAGTAGACGTCGGTCGCCCCATCCAGGACATTGCCATGAACCTTCGCTACGACGACCTGGTCAAGGACGTCAAGGAAGTGGTCGAGAATCTGAACATCAAGGAGAAGGAGATACAGACCAAGGAGGGTCTCTGGTACAATCTGAAGATCCTCCCATACCGGACGGTAGAGAACGTCATCGACGGTGTGGTCATCACCTTCACCAGCATCGATTCGCAGAAACGGAATCAGGAACGGCTTGAGGAATTGTCCGAGAAGATAGAGGCCGCAAGGGAGTTCGGGAGCAACATCATCAACACCGTGAAAGAGCCCCTTCTGGTGCTGGACCAGGATCTCGTGGCTCAGTTCGCCAACGTTTCCTTCTACAAGATGTTCGAGATCAAGAAGAGCGAAGTGGAGGGCTTGCCTTTGGACAAGATCTCTAATGGGGCATTGAACGCCCCTCGGATCGTAGGCAATCTAAAGAAGCTCGTAGCAAAGGATGTCAGGATGGAGAACCTCGAGACTGAGATCGCACTTCCAAGGTCTGGGAAGAAGCCGGTCAGCATTACGGCCAGAAGACTCATACTGGCAGAGGGGAAATCGAAGATGATCCTAATCACCATCGGTGGATGAGAGAACACAATCCCGAGGCTGACGGTGTTGGATTGTGAGATATCTTTCCTCACTTGCTGCCGTTCAGCTTGGCCATAAGCACTTCCGCAGCCTGGTTGACAACGTCTTTCACCATCGAGGTCGGAGGGCAGTAGGCGTTCTCATACGAGGTGACGAACTCCTCAACGGTGACGTTATTCAGGATCGCGCCTGTCATCCAGTTGATTCGCCCGGTGACCTCCTCGCCGCCGACAAGCTGCGCTCCGAGGATCCGGTGCGTCTCCTTGTCCGCGATGATCTTGGCGGTAATTTCCTTGCCTCCAGGATAGTATCGCGCTCGGGTCAGCCCGACCGCCTTGCCTTCTACGATGCTTAACCCGAAGTATTCGGCAAGCCCCTTGGATAGCCCGGTCCCCGCCGCCTGTATCTCGCCCAAGTATGTGACCCAAGGAGACAAAGCTGCAGGATATGTGGCGTATCCGCCGGCTGCGTTGATGCCGGCCACTCGCCCCTGCCTGACGGCAGTCGAACCAAGCTGGCTCATGATCGGGCCGGGAGTCGCCGCGCTCTCGCACATGATCATGTCCCCGGCCACGTAGATATCGCTGACCAAGTGGTCATTCCGGTACGGCTGCAGCGTGGTGCTCGCCCGGACCGCCCCCAGCTGGCCGATCTCCAAGCCCATTTGATTCGGCAGCTCCAAATTGGCCCTCACCCCGGTCGCCATTATCACCATCCCACAAGGATACTCCTTGCCTCCCGCCACCGCCGATTCCACTTTTTCTTTGCCCTTGATAGCCGTGATCGGCGTTCCCATCACGAATTTGATGCCCAGACCCTCGCAGTGCTTCTGCACGATCGCCGACATATCCTCATCGATGATGCGCGGGATCACGTTCGGATACCTTTCCAGCACCGTAACCTTCTTGCCGAGGTTCCTGACGGCGACGGCCATCATCAGGCCGATCACCCCAGCGCCGACGATGACGACGCAGTCCGTTTTCTTGAGCGCTGCCTTCATGGCCTTGCCCTCTGCCACATGCTTGATAGTGTAGACACCTGGCAATTTGACCCCTTCGATCGGCGGAACGAACATCCTTCCACCGGTGGCGAGCACCAGGGCATCGTAAGGCATACTGGTACCGTCAGCCACATTCACGATCTTCTTGTCCACGTCCACCGAGGCGACCTTGGTCTTGGTGTGCACCGAGATGTTTCGCTTCTTCCCGTAGTACTCGGGGGTGTGCATGATGATGGAATCGAAGTCCTCGATCACCCCCTCGATGGCATAGATGACAGCGCATGGAGAATAGGCAATGTACTCGTCCTCGGTGAAGACGTCGATCTTCGCTTCTGGATTGTGCTCTCTGGCAGTTGAGGCAGCGGTTAGGCCGGCACCCCCCGCGCCGATGACTACGATCTTCCTTGGCATGAAAACCTCGTCCTAATCAAGGTTGTCAATATGTTAAAAATGATTTGGTCAGGCAATTATTCGATATCATCTATCCTTGGGCCGGTTCGGCCTAAGCAGATCGGCGCCGCCGAAGTAAGCGCGGCCCCCGTACATCCCGTATATTCCGGCCTGGTAAATATTCTCAGAGTCCTTGTTTTGAGAGGGATCGCCGCTTTCATCTATGCGCACGGCGAGATCAGCCTCAATCATCTTCTTGCCAGAATCGAACTCATCTGGCCAGACATAGAACCAGTATGCTATGCCTATCATGATAAAGAGAACACCCAAGGATGCACTAAAAAGCGCGGAGGGGAATAAAGGGTCCGAGACCTCGGAGAATAATATAGGGAATAGCAGATTGACGCCAAGTATCAGGCAGATACTAGAAATCAAGGCTTTTCG
>JACXTO010000072.1 GCA_016919565.1 Methanomassiliicoccaceae archaeon
GTCAAATCCTATGTGAAGGAGAACAAGGACGAGTATCCTCCACCCCCGTTCAACACCACCATGATGCTTGCGGAGGCGGTCAAGATCGGCCTGACCGCCAGTCTCGCGATGAAGATCGCTGAGGACCTCTATACCTCCGGTTACATTTCCTATCCTAGGACGGACAATACCGTCTATCCCCGCTCACTGAGCCTGAAGAATATCCTTGAGAAGCTGAAGCAGACGGAGTTCAAGGCCGAGGCAGCGGAGCTGCTGGAGCAGGAGACCATCCGTCCATCTCGCGGCCGCGTCGAGACGACCGATCACCCGCCGATCTACCCGACAGAGGCAGCGAGCAAGGACAAGCTGAAGGGAGAGAAGTGGCGTCTGTACGAGTTAATCGTTCGCCGCTTCCTTGCCACGGTCGCCCCGTCCTGCAAGGCCGAGCACCGCCGCGCCACCATCGCCATCAAGGAGGAGCCGTTCGATTGCAAGGGATATCGCATCCTGTCACCTGGCTGGCGCAAGCACTATCCGTATTTCAGGGTCACCGAATTCGACCTGCCGGAGCTGAGGGAAGGGGAGTCGATCCAAGTTCTGGCGGTGCAGTCCGAGCGCCGAGAGACCGAGCCGCCCCGGCGCTATTCCCAGGGCACCCTGCTCCAGGAGATGGAGAAGCTGGGCCTGGGAACGAAATCCACCCGTCATGAGATCATCCAGAAGCTTCTGGACCGCAAGTACGTGGCCGGCAACGACTTGATCCCGACGCAGAGCGGCGTCGCGGTCACGAACTCGCTTGAGACGCATGCCCGGACGATCACCGAGAGCAAGATGACGTCCCACCTTGAGAATGACATGGAGGAGATAGCCAATGGCGAAACGACGTTGGCCGAGGTGGTGAGCGAATCGCAGGACATGCTATCGGACATCGTCGATGTGCTGGAGCAGAACAAGGCGGAAATCGGGAAGGACATCCGCGATGCCCTCAAGGAGCAGGTCTTCATGGGGACCTGCCCGGCCTGTGGCGGGGAATTGCATGTCCGCCGTTCCAAGCGCGGCGAGTTCATCTCCTGCACGAACTATCCAGAATGCACGAATGCCTATCCAAAGCCAGGGGGGGCGAAGGTGGAGGCGACGGGCGAGACCTGCGAGGCCTGCAAGACGCCCACCGTTAAGGTGATCCGCAGAGGGAACCCACCGCACAAGCAATGCCTGAACCCCAGCTGCGAGATCAACAAGGCGAATACCATCATGGGGGTATGCCCCGAGTGTGGCATGAACCTTCGATTGCTGTATTCACGGGCCGGGAAGAGATTCCTGGGGTGCATCGGCTATCCCAAATGCACCCGGACCTATCCTTTGCCACAATTGGGCTCGTTGAGGACGACCGGGGAGGTATGCGAGGCGTGCAAGGCGCCCATCATGTTGATCCTCAACCAGGGGAGACCATGGAAGTTCTGCGTGAACATGGACTGCCCTGCCAAGAAGAAGAAGCTCAAGAAGGCGGAGAAGAAGCGGCAGAAAGAGGCCGATCCGAAGTTGAAGAAGGCCGCAAAGCCGAAGAAATCGACGACGAAGAAATCCTCCGCGAAGAAGACGAAGAAGAAGGCGACGGCCAAGAAGCCCGCTGCGGTCTAGTGTGCCCTATCCGACCTCTTTGCTCTCATCGTTCTTGGACCGCTTCACGAAGCTAATTATCGTCAGTCTGGTATCAGCCCAGCATCGCATCAACGACCTGATCCAGGTTCGTTCCGAGCGTCGCCGAGGCGGGGATGATCTTCGTCTGCAGGCCGAGCTCCCTGATGCTCTGCTCGATGCTTTTTACTGCTAGTTCATCCACTTCATCGAGCTTATTGATGATGATCACATCAGCCGCCTTCAACTGGTTCTTCAACGGCCTCGCCAGTGCTTTGGCGATGACGGGATAGCGCACGGCATCCACGATTATCGCGATCCGAACGGTTCCGATGGGCGGCCCGTTGTAAAGCTTGAGCGTTTCGTGAATGGCCTCTGGGTCGGCGACGCCGGTCGGTTCAATTATCACTAGATCTGGTTTGAATCCCTCCGCCACGTCTCGAAGCGTGGTTAGCAGGTCCGTTCCGAGGGTGCAGCAGATGCAACCAGAGGGCATTTCGGTGACCTTCAGCCCGAACTTTTCCATCACCTTGCCGTCAATTCCCACCTGACCGAAATCGTTGACGATGATGACGACCTTCTTGTGCTTCTTTTGGATGATCCTCTCAATGGTCGATAGCACCATGGTCGTCTTACCAGAACCCAAGAATCCAGATATCATTAGAAGATCCATTTGCGCACCCATTACCGATATCGTTCGGATTTCGCCAATCCTATTTAAATCTAGTTCGGATTAAACATCGCTTAAGCGAAATGGCAAAGCGCACGAAAATCATATTATAGCCATCGGCCAGGATCATTGATCGCTATTCTCTGCATCCTCGCCATTGAAATGGGATCTCAATTCATCCATCTCTTGCGCGACGCGCTCATTGCGGCAAGAACGGCATTCGACGCTCTTGCCGAGGCGCTTCTTCGTTCTTGCAACCCCAGAATCGATGTCAGCGATCGCGCCACACAGACAGAGGACTTTGCGTTTCGGTGACTCCCCGAACATGATATCACCCAGCACTTCAGTGGCAAGATCCTTCGATGGAGAGCTTGTAATAATGATTGGGGCATCGTTCAGGTCGCCTGCGCCTGCCGATCGTGACCAATCCTGAGCCGCAGTATCAAAAGCCTGCGCTATTTGTCTTTGCATGTCCATAGCTCTCCCCCGCTACGAAGAACTCGCCAAGCGAATCTATCTGCCTTGCCCCTTTATTCATACTGGCAAAATAGCCTGCGCCTCAGTTATTCTCCGAGCAAAAAGGAATAACATGAGCGGTCGTATTAAACGTTTCGATGAGGCTCTCGCAATCGGTGCCAGATTGTCTGACGTGAGTCCGACAGAGTGTAGATAAAC
>JACXTO010000073.1 GCA_016919565.1 Methanomassiliicoccaceae archaeon
AGGGTGAAGGGGGCGAGGATCTGAAGATCGAGGGAGTGCTGCGCAAGGAGATCGTCGAAGTCGGGCGTCTGCTGTACGAGCTTCGCCTTTTCACCGGGACCGGCGGCAACATCTCCGGCCGGATCGATGACGAGGCGATAGTGATCACACCCTCTGGAATGTGCAAGGGGGAGATGAGGGCCTACGACCTCGTCCGCATGCTCATCGGCAGCGGCGAGGTGACGGCCGGGGGCAAGCCCTCCATGGAGACGCCGTTCCATCTGGCATTCTATCGCCAGAGGAAGGACGTGGGGGCGGTCATCCATTGCCATCCGCTCTTCTGCACCCTGCTCTCCGTCACGGGGGAAACGGTCCGCACCGACCTGACGCCGGAGGGGCTGCTAGTGCTCAAGGAGGTGGCGTTCGTTCCTTACGAAACGCCGGGCTCCCATGAGCTGGCCAAGAATCTGGCCGAAGGGATGCACCGGCATGACGCCTTCATATTGGAGAACCACGGCGCCATCACCGTCGGAAAGGACATAGCCGAAGCCCGCCATAGGATGGAGACGCTGGAGTTCCTGGCGGAGCTGCAGGTGCGGACGCGGGGCAACAGCAACCTAAAGCCGCTCTCCACGGAGGAGAGGGCCAGGATACTGGCTCTGGCGAACAACGGGAAGTGAATTAATGATCATCGTCACCAAGTGGTTCGGGGTGTTCCTCTGTGACAAGGAGAAGGTCCGAAGGAGCATCCTATTCGAGAAGGAGCCGAAGATAATCGCGGCGAAGCTCGCCCTGATCCAGCACGGTCAGATCATCCCGGAGGAGGAGGAGATCTCCAAGGGCCTGAAGCGGCTGCGGGTGGCTGACGCCCGCATGTCGAAGATCGGGAAGCCGGAGGTGTTCGACTCCTCGTTCATCAAGGCAGAGGACCTCGGCTATTCGCAGGAATTGATGCAGATCGTCATGGTCGAGCTGGGCAAGCTCCGCACCCGCGAGCCGCTATCTCCCGACAGAGGCATACTGCAGGCCATCAGGGCGATCGACGACGTCACCGAGCAGATCAACGCGCTTTCCGAGAGGCTGCATGAATGGTACGGCCTCCATTTTCCGGAGCTGAACGATTACGCCAAGGACGAGAGGTACGCGGAGCTCATCGCCAACCATGGCCAACGGGAGGAGATATTGAAGTCGCTGGAGCTGAGGCTCGAGTCCGTCGGCGCTGAGCTCTTGGACGAGGACATCACCGTGATCCAGGAGTTCGCGACAGCGGTCTTCTCCCTCTACGAGACGAAGGAGCGGCTCGACGGCTACGTGCAACGGCGAATGGAGGAATACGCTCCCAACCTGACCTTCCTGGTGTCGGCGAACCTGGGGGCGAGATTGATCTCTTTGGCCCGCGGGCTGGGAAGGCTGACGAAGCTTCCCTCGTCGACGGTCCAGCTGCTGGGGGCTGAGAAGGCGATGTTCCTGCACCTGCGCTCCGGCAAGGCGCCGCCCAAGCACGGCATCATATTCCAGTACCCGGCGATCCATCGCGCGCCCTACTGGCAGAGGGGGAAGGTCGCGCGCACCCTAGCGGGGAAGGCGCTGATAGCGGCGAAGGTCGATTTCTACAAGGGCGCCTACATCGGGGAGAAGCTGAAGGCGGACATGGACAAGAGGATCGAGGAGATCAAGCAGAAGTACCCCGATGCCCCGAAGAAACAGCCTCAAAGGCCCCAGGCCAGACGGCCCGCATTCAAGGCGCAATATAAAAAATGAAGGCCATAAGCTATATTAACCCCGGACCTTTTCCCTGAGCCGATATATATGTCTTGGACGCAAGCCGAGGTTCGCGAGCTTAAGGAAGGCAGGTACGTCGTCATCGATGAAGAGCCCTGCAAGATACTCTCAATCCAAATGTCCAAGCCAGGGAAGCATGGAGAAGCGAAGGCGCGGATCGATGCGGTCGGCCTGTTCGATGAGAAGAAGCGCAGCATCGTGCATCCAGTGACGCACAAGGTGCAGGTCCCGATGATCGACAAGCGGAAGGCGCAGATACTGGCAATCGCCGGGAAAGAGGTGCAGCTCATGGACCTGGAGAACTTCGAGAATTTCTCTCTGGCAATCACCGAGGAGTTCGAGGGACAGCTGCATCCAGGCGAGGAGGTCATGTACATGATCGCCCTCGGCAGACGCAAGATCACAAAGGTATGAAGTGAACGCGAATGGAACCGCCCACAGCTAGATTCGCATATGCGACGGCTGATTTCGAGGAGGCAGAGTACGTCATCATCGGCGTTCCATTCGACCTTACCACCACTTTCAGACACGGGGCCAAGGCCGGTCCGAACGCTATCCGGGAGGCTTCCCATAGCTTCGAACCGTACGTTTTCGAGCATGACGTCCTACTGACCAAGATCAAGGTCCACGATGCGGGCAACATCGAGGAGCTCGGCACGCCAGCGGACATGGTCCGCGTGACCGAGGCAGAGGTCGCCAGGATCGTAGAGGCCGGCAAGTTCCCGATCCTGCTGGGCGGGGAGCACAGCATCACCATCCCAGCTGTCCGGGCCATGAACGAAGTCGGAGTGATCACCATCGACGCCCATCTGGACTTCCGCGACGAGTATGACAAGAACTATCTCTCCCATGCCTGCGTTCTGCGCAGGAACGCCGACCGGGTGGGGATCGAGAACGTGCTGGCGTACGGCGTCAGATCGATCTCGATCGA
>JACXTO010000074.1 GCA_016919565.1 Methanomassiliicoccaceae archaeon
ACGATATACAGGCATCTCAACAAGCTGAAGGCCATTGACATTCTGGAAGAGGTCGACACGGACCGAAGTGGAGACAGGAAGAAAGGCTACAGGATTCGATATGGAGATCTGTCGAAGGCCTGGAACTTCACCGAGGCCAACGTCGAGATGGCCATGGAGGCCTATAGGAAGACGATAGACCACCTCCAGAAGCTCTATGAGGAGGGCAAGTAAGGATGGTCGCCAGCAAACCGAGCAACGAAGAGACCAAGCTATCGCGCGGCTCCGTCTACCGGGTCACTAGCAAGGGCAGCGGGCCGGAGCCGATGATAACGATCGGCGTTTTCAAGGGCTATACCAGCTTTGGCCACGACACCGCGCTTTCGATCCTCATGGACACGGAGAAGGAAGGAGAGCCAGGGAAGATGCGCTTCATCCCCTGCACGACGGTCCTGGCCGTGGACGTCCTTACTTTCAAGCAAGAGGAGAAGGAGAAAGAGAAGGAAGAGGCCAAGGTATACTTCGGTTGAAAGGATGCCTGAGAACGCTTCCCGTCCGGTCGAGCCGAGGTCCGAGAACCCGTTCGACGTCCCCAAGGGGAGATGGAAGGTCTATGCAGCCCTCACCCTGCTAGCGCTGATAATGACGCTCATCGGTATGGCGCTCGGCATCAACCTCCTCACGGTGGTCGGTCTAATGGCGACGCTGTTCCTGGCCATCGGCATCGCGTACTCCTTCATGAACGAGAAGGGGCTTTGAGCCCTGGATGAGATAGAATGGACAAGACAGCGGCATATCACCAGCGCCTCCTGCAGCTACTAGCATCGGGCGAGATAGCGGACAAGAAGGAGCTGCTGCGCCGCAAGATCGAGCTGTGCCGGGAGCTGGGGATGGAGACGGTCCCGCCGAACTCGGCGACCCTTGCGCTTGCTGACGAGAGCACATTGGCGCAGGTCAAGGACCTGCTGCGCCGCAAGCCGGTCCGGACCCTGAGCGGCGTGGCCGTGGTGGCGGTGATGACCTCGCCGGCGCCGTGTCCGCACGGCAAGTGCACCTACTGCCCTGGCGGTGTCGAGAACAATTCCCCGCAATCGTACACCGGGAAGGAGCCTGCGGCGCGGAGAGGCGCGTACAACGAGTTCGATCCGTTCCGGCAGGTGAGGGCGCGCATCACCCAGCTGACGTCGATCGGGCATCCCACGGACAAGATCGATCTGATCATCATGGGCGGGACGTTCACATCCAGGCCGGCCGAGTACCAGCAGGAGTTCGTCAAAAGATGCTTCGACGCCATGAACGAAGAGGACCGCGGATCGCTCGAGGAAGCGCATTCCCGGAACGAGAACGCCCCCCACCGCTGCATCGGCATGACCATCGAGACCCGCCCGGACGGCTTCGATGTCCAGCGAGCGATGGAATGCATGCGCTTGGGAACGACTCGCGTCGAGTTCGGCGTTCAGATACTCGATGACGACATACTTAGGAGCGTGAACCGAGGCCACGGCGTGAAGGAGGTGGTGGAGGCGACCAGGGTTGCCAAGGATTCGGGGCTGAAGGTCTGCTATCACCTGATGCCAGGCTTGCCTGGTTCCGACCCGGAGATGGACCTGGACCGGTTCCGATTGCTGTTCGATGACGAGCGCTTCCGGCCGGACATGCTGAAGATCTATCCAACGCTGGTGGTGAAGGGCACGAAGCTCTACGAGCAATGGCAGAGGGGCGAGTTCTCCCCTTATGACACTGCCCAAGCAACTGAGGTGGTGGCGGCGATGAAGGCGATCGCGCCCCGCTACGTCCGCATCCAACGCATCCAGCGCGACATCCCGGTGCAGCTGATCGAGGCCGGTGTGGACAAGGGGCACCTGCGCGAATTGGCCAGGGCCAGGATGAAGGAGCTGGGAACGAGATGCCGCTGCATCCGCTGCCGCGAAGTTGGCTTGAACCGCATCCAGCTTGATTCCGCGGGTGAGGTTGAGCTGAACCACCTTGTCTACCGTGCTTCCGGCGGAAGCGAGGACTTCATCTCTTACGACCTGGCGGACCAGGATGCCTTGGTCGGGTACGTGCGGCTAAGGATGCCCGGCGAAGGGAGCGCGGCGCACGTCCGCGAGCTGAAGGTCTTCGGCCAGATGGCGCGATTTGACCAGAAGGGCCGCGAATGGCAGCACAAGGGCTTCGGGAAGGAGCTGATGCTGGAGGCAGAGCGGACGGCGTCGGAGAACGGCTATGAATCGCTTAAGGTCACGAGCGGCGTCGGGGTGCGGCGCTACTACGCCTCCATCGGCTATGCCCGCGATGGCCCGTACATGAGCAAGGAGCTTGGGCCCAAATAATTTCTTAACCTGCGTCATGCATCATTGGCTGGGGTTTCAGATTGGCCTGTGCGGCGTGCGGTAGGGGGACCAGGGCAGGGGCGCTCTTCTGCGCTGGATGCCTGTCCGGACTGACCGACCCGATGGACCTGCTCCCCCGCCTCATCGACCCGACCGCGGACGCCCGCCTCCTCAGGATGCAGAGCGTTTCGATGCGGGTCTTCCCGACCAACGGCCCGGCCCTAATCTACGGTGCTGGCATAGACGCCCCGTTGCGCCTCCCGGCGCTGATGGAGCACGAACGGATCGCGGCATTCTCGTCCTTCGTCGACGACTACCTGGCCGGGATAGGCGTTGGCCTGCACGTCTTCGGGGACGAGCTCCTGCCGCGCCGTCCATTCGTTTGGGAACTGATCAAGCAGACCGAGGAGGTCGAGATCGCCAGCGAGGAGTGGGCACGGGCCAGCATAAGAATGGCGAACGTTCACATCCTGCTGGTCCGGGCGGTTTCGAGATTGGCCGTCGACGAGGACTGGCAGACATCCTTCCTGAAGAGCCATACCGGCTCGGCCCTGCGCCTTTGCGAGCGCTCGAAGGCCTATCCCAACTTGCACCGGATCGCGTCGTCCAACCTGCAGATGATGAACGCCTTCCTCGGAAATCTCGAGGAGGCGATCGCAGAGCTGGACAAGCTTGAGTCGGCGGACGATGACTATACCCAGATCACGATCAAGAAGGCGCTGTTGCTCCTGCAGGCCGGCAAGGACGCCATGGCCAAGGAGGCGTTGCAGAGGCTTCCCCCATCCTTCAATGACAATCGCGCAGCGAAGCTCAAGGTGCGGCTGGAGGGAAGCGGATGAGCGAGGAATCGTACGAGTCGCGATTCGATGCGCGCATGATCGGCACGCTCAAGGGCCTGGATGACAACGCCTACAAGAACTTCATCGTCCACCTCCTTAGCAACATCGGGATGAAGGTCACCGCGACCGCGATGATCGATTCCGTGGCGTTCGTGGAGGGCGAGAGGGAGGGCGGCAAATACCTGGTCATGGCCACGCGGAGGCCGGAGCACGCCAGCGCGGATGGGGTGATGGTCGTCAAGGACAAGGCGTTGCTGGAACGACGCTTGCCGGTCCTGATCCTCACCTCCGAAGGGGATGAAGGAACCCTCAGGGCTGCCGAGCGGTTCGAGGTCTCGCTCGCCGACCGAGGGAG
>JACXTO010000075.1 GCA_016919565.1 Methanomassiliicoccaceae archaeon
ATCCGTTTCCTGCCCCAGAACCTGAAATAGAACAGCCCTTGGACCAGGACCAACCCGCTGACGACGATGAAGGGCAGGAGGTAGGACCACGGGTACTGGACCGACCTACCGAGCTCGAGCGCCACGACGACATCCACGAACAAGCAGATTATGCCATACCAGTACTTGGCGTACGTGCCCCTGAGCCATTCCCTCCACGTGGGTTCGCGGGGCGCCTCGCTCTCCTCCGGTTGCTCCTCGACCTCGTTATCGGGGGTCTCGACCTGGAGCGCTCGTTTCTTCGCCATTCTCGCGTTCCTTCTATCGGAAATGACACGCCACGAAATGCCCGTTGCCCTTGTCCAGGAGTGGCGGGCTCTCGACCTCGCATATCGTCTCCCGATACCTGCACCTGGTGTGGAACCGGCATCCCGGAGGCGGCTTTGCCGGGCTCGGCACGTCCCCGGTCAGGACGATGCGGTTGCGCCTTAGGTCCGGGTCCGGGACTGGAATGACAGATGTCAGGGCCTCGGTGTAAGGATGGAGCGGGTGGTTGAACAGCTCCTCCTTGGTCGCTGATTCCACCACCTTGCCCAGGTACATCACGCTGATTCGATCGCACATGTAGCGGATGGTGGTCAGGTCGTGCGAGATGAACAGATAGGTCAGACCGAACTCAGCCTGCAGATCGGTCAGCATGTTCAGGATCTGCGATTGCACGGACACGTCGAGCGCAGAGGTCGGCTCGTCCAGGACCAGGAACTCCGGGTTAAGGGCCAATGCCCGGGCGATCCCGATCCTCTGCCGCTGCCCCCCTGAGAATTCATGTGGATACCGGTAAAGGTGCTCTGGGTTCAGCCCGACCCTCTCCATTAGCGCCGTGACCCTCGCATTCAGCTCCGCGCCTTTCGCCACGCCATGGATGCTGAGCGGCTCCGACAGGATGTCCTTGATCAGCATGCGCGGGTTGAGCGATGAGAACGGGTCCTGGAACACGATCTGCATCTCCCTGCGGAGCTTGCGCAATGACTCCGCCTCCCTCTTATCGAGGGCGTATGCCCTCCTTATCGATTCGTACTCGTCGATGACCGACTTGGGCGCGCTGTTGCCGTCTTCGATCTGCGCCTCAAGGCTTATGAGCCTCTTGCGGACGTCCGATGGCATGTGGTAGTAGATCGAGCCTGCCGTAGGCTTGGTGAGAAGCAGCATGCACCGGCCGGCCGTGGTCTTGCCGCAGCCGCTCTCCCCTACGAGGCCAAGCGTCTCGCCCCGCCGGATGGCGATGTCGATCCCATCGACCGCCTTGACGCTCCCTTTCTCCCGCTGCAACAGGCCGCCGCGGATGGGGAAGTACTTCTTCAAACCTCGTGCCTCGATGAGGAAGTCCTCGTCGTTCGTCATTTGGCGGCACCTCCGTACAGATGGCATGCCACGAGATGGCCCGGTGCCACCTCGATCATTGGAGGCTTCTTTTCCCGGCAGATCGCCATCGCGTATGGGCAACGGGGATTGAACCTGCATCCGGGAGGAGGCTTCACGAGATTGGGCACGCTGCCTTCGATGGTCTCCAAGCGAGTGACGCTCGCGTTCAACCTAGGTATCGAGTTCAGCAATCCTTGGGTGTAAGGATGGAGCGGCTCCTTGAAGATAGTACGCACCTCGCCCACCTCGGCCATGGTGCCGGCGTACATGACGCCGACGCGGTCGCAGGTCTCCGCCACCACGCCCAGGTTGTGGGTGATCATCAAGATCGATGTGCCGGTCTCGGCCTGAAGGTCCTTCATGAGCTTGAGTATCTGAGCCTGGATGGTCACGTCGAGAGCCGTGGTCGGCTCGTCCGCGATGAGCATGAGGGGTCTGCAGGCCAAGGCCATCGCTATCATCACCCTCTGCTGCATGCCCCCGCTGAGCTCGTGCGGATAGGCATTAACAACGTTCTTGGGATCGGGGATTCGGACTAGGCGAAGCATCCTCTCCGCTCTGTGCAGCGATTCCTTCCTCAAAGGCTTGAGGTAACGACGCAGGATCGGCACCTTCGCGGCTATCCTGAGAGAGAGCGCCTTCGGATTTTTCGCCATGGTGACGTAGAATCGTCGGTAGAAATTGAGCCTGGCCTTCTCCAGTTTCCTGAGTGGCCTCGAATCGAAGCTGCTGCCGCATTGCGGGCACGTCGAGGTATCCTCCATCACCGTCGCCGAGCAGCTGCTGCACTTCCATTCGCCTTCCTTCTCGCCCTTCACCCTCGTTACCTGCTGGAACCCGCCGATGTCCTTGAGGCTCGCGTCCATCTGTTTGAGGACCGCTATCGCCAGCTCCTGCCTCTCGTGCAGCACGATGATCTCCGCGATCTGGTCCCCAGCGGTGAACACCGGGTTCAGCGCTGTCATCGGCTCCTGGAAGATCATGGAAATGTACTTACCCCTTATGGAGCGCATGTAGTTCTCGCTGCGCCTCAGGAGGTCGTACTGGCTCAGGACCGCGTCAAGTTCCTTCCGCAATTGGGCTACCTCGGATGCACTAGCGTTCCTTTCCACCAGTTCCCCGATCCTCCTCTCCAGTTCGATCGCCTTCTCCTTCGATTCGGGAGGCATGAGGAACAGTATCCTCCCCGATTCGATCTTGCCGGGAGGCGAGGGGATGAGCCTCAGGATGCAGTTTGCCGTGACGCTCTTCCCGCATCCGGTCTCGCCCACCAATCCCAGGGTCTCGCCCTTGCGGACCGAAAGCGTTACGCCGTCAAGCGCCTTGACGATGCCCTGGTAAGTATAGAAATTCGTATAGAGGTCCCTGATCTCGATGAGGTTCTCAGCATCGTCCATTCATTTCACCTACGCAACCGCGGATCCAGGATATCCCTCAACCCATCCCCTAGCAAATTGAACCCCATCACGAAGAAGAAGATCATCGTGCCCGGGAAGACCCACATCCACCATGGATTGTATGCCACGCCTTCGTAGAATATCGTCCCCGTGAAGTACTGCTGCCCGTCCGACACCATCTTGCCCCATTCCGCCGTTCCCGAGGGCGGCCCGAATCCGATGTAGCTCAGGCCTGCTGCCACGAGCACAACCACTCCGATGTCCATGGTCGCTGACACCAGGATCGGAGAGAGAGAATTCGGCACGATGTGCCGGAAGAGGACCCGGCTCTTCTTCGAGCCCACCGCCCGCGCCGCTTCAACGTAGACGGACTCGCGGACGCTGAGGACCTGCCCCCTTATCAGCCGAGCATAAGGCGGCCACCAGACCATGGTCAGCGCCAGCATGATGTTGTCAAGACTACGTCCCAGCACGGCGCAGACCGCCATGGCTAGAATGAGCGATGGTATGGAGAGGAAGACGTCCGTGACCCTCATCAGCACCTCGTCTATCAGCCCTCCATAGAAACCGGCCAAGGACCCGAGGATTATGCCTACGAAGGCTGCGATCATGACGACGAAAACGGACACGTAGATCGAGGTTCGCGCGCCCCAAATGACACCGTAATAGATGTCCGTTCCCAGCTTGCCTGTGCCGAATGCGTAGCCTTCGGCACCGGGAGGCTTCGGGGTCATGAAGTCCCTCGGCATCTGCATCGGGTCCAATGGATTAGCGGGCGGTGCAAGAACTGGCGCAAGGAGGGCGATGCTAACGATTATTATCACGATCGCCAGCCCGATCATCGCCAATAGGCTCTTCCGCGCCAGGTACATCGAGAATCTGATCTCTCGCATTCTCGGAGTGATCGATTTTTTGAATTGGCCGAAGGCGGAGGCCGCGGATATCCCGCTCTTCTTATCTGTCATGTCAGTAGCCATTGTTTCACCCCAACCTTACCCTTGGGTCGAGGTACGCATAGAGCACATCGACGACGAGATTCGCAATGACATAGACCAGTGCGGTTAGCAACGTGAATCCCAATATCGAATTGGCGTCGTTCGCCAGCACGGCCCTGGTTGACCAACGGCCGAGACCTGGCCAGGAGAATATCGTCTCCGTCAACACCGCTCCTCCCAGCAGTCCACCGAAGGACAGCCCGACCACGGTGGTGGTGGGGATGAGCGCGTTCTTTCTGGCGTGCCTATTGATCACCATCTTGTTCGGAAGCCCTTTTGCCTTGGCTGTCTTGATATAATCCAGGCTGAGGACTTCCAGCATGCTCGAGCGCATGATCCTAGTAATAATGGCTATCGTGCCGAACGCCAGGGTTATCGCCGGGAGCATGATGTGCAGGAGAACGTCCCCGAACATGGTCCACTTGCCTGATAAAAGAGTGTCGATTAAATAAAATCCAGTATGCTTTGTGAAGCCTCCTTCTGCCAGGTATAGAGATACATCGTATCGTCCTTCAAGAGGCAATAAATGCAGCTGACTATAGAAGACGAATTGCAGAATGAGGGCGAGAACGAATATTGGCAGCGAGACGCCTGAGAGTGCGATGATCCGAGTGGCATGATCGATCGGTTTATCACGCTTCACGGCGGAGACGGTACCTAAAGAAATGCCCACGAACACCGCGATGAATATGCTCATCATCGTCAGTTCAAAAGTTGCAGGAAAATATGATGCCATGGATTCGATGACCGGTCTGTTCGCGTCCGTCTTTGAAAGGCCCCAGTCGAGATGGATCAACCCGTCCAGCCAGTAGAAGTATTGGATGTAGGCAGGCTCATTGAAATGATACTTCTCGTAGATCAGCTCGATCTGCTGCTCGGTCATCTTCTCGGTGATGTAGGCCGCCGCCGGATTCCCGAC
>JACXTO010000076.1 GCA_016919565.1 Methanomassiliicoccaceae archaeon
GACAAAAATAAGGACAGAGAATGAGAGCTACTCGGTCTGGGCGCGATCGTGCCCTTTCGACCGTACTCATTAGGGCCATCAACCCACGTTGGGTATCAGAGATCGTCATCAGGACTTCTTCGTCTTCAGTATCTCGCGGATGCGCATCGTTTCATGCTCTAGTATCTCTTCCACCGTCATCCTGCCTCCGGTCTTCTTGATCCTCACGATCTCACTGGAAGGGTTGGTAAAGACGAACAGATTAATGTTCTTCACCATCCCATCCTTGAATTTGTAGCGATAGGATAATGGCAATTTGACTGATTGCATGAACTCGCTTATGCTCAAGTCCTGATCGACATCCTGCCCTTCAAAGATATGGAGGCACATCTCCAGGGCGAACTTTCCGAAAGCGATAATATTGAGCTCGGCTTTTCCCAGTGAGCGCATTTCCGCAATCAAATGCCCTTCGCACTTCGTCGCCGCTTTCCGCCATTCCTTATTGATGTCCCTATCGCTGACTGCGGGGATGCATTTCAGCGCATGTGTGAGGTATACCCGATCACCAGTCGGGTCGAAATTCTCGAATATATGGATAACCTTGCTCAACGGATTTGCCGTTTTGCATTCTCCGCTGTTCGGCTGAGACTCCCGGCAGATCCTTCCGAGCCTCTGTTCCGCCGCTTCGGTTGAAGCTGATGACCGAAGCCAGTATCCTGGTTCCTGAGCAAGGACGAGGAATTCCACAAGAGATGATGGCTTGGACCTTGCGAACATCAATGACATCTTGGACTGATCCCTCGGGCATCCGCCGCATCGGCCCTTGACGCTCTCTCTTACAGTATCCCAGCTGTCATCGGACGTGTTCGCCACGGAGGCATATCGCGGAGTGCCCATAAAAACGGTTTCGGGTAGCTTGCGATGCGTAGCCTCGATGCCCCTTTCCATTGGAATTCTGTCGTTGCCCATCGACCTAAGGCTTGACTACGTTCTCCGCGTGACAATTTGACTTGAGGATCTTCTCCGCGTGGACGTTATCGTTGCTCTGCGACATCTCGAAGCCCCTCTTCTTCAGGATATGGATCATGGCGCAATTCTCGCTCATTATCTCGGCGTAGATCCTTCTCAAGCCCTTCTTCCTGGCGATGTCCAAGACATAATCGGTCAGCTTGTTGCCGAGCCCCTTGTTCTGGTAGGCATCTGCCACGAGGATGGCGAACTCAGCTGAGTCATTGTAGGGGTCTGCGATTATCCTTACCACTCCGGCCATCTTCTCCTTGCCATCGACGTTCAGCTCCGCAATGATCGCCATCTCCCGGTCATAGTCTATCTGCGTGTACCTGATCATCAGCTCGTGCGTGATGTCCTTCAGGGGCTGGAAGAACCTGAGCCGGGATGTCTGCTCCGTCAGGCCTTTGATCATCTCGGATTCTATCGGTTCGTCCTCGGGCCTGATCGGCCTTAGGGTAACCTTGACGCCATCGCTCATGGTGAACCCAGTGATGTACTCGGTGGGATACGGCGAGATCACCATGTGAGAGTAAGGCTTCACGTTCTTGCCGATCAGTGTTTCATCCAGAACGATCTTGGCGTCCAGGACCACTCCACCGTTCTCGTCCACCGCGAACGGGTTGATATCGATCTCCTTGATCTCCGGGAAGTCCATCACCAGGTAGGCGAACTTGTACAAGAGGAACTGGATGGAACTGATGTCGACGCCTTTCATCCCGCGGTAGCCCTTTAGCAGCTTGAAGATCTTGGTGTCCTCGATGAGCCTCATGGCGAGAGCCATGTTGAGAGGCGGAAGCCCGACGTTGGTGTCCTTGAACACCTCGACCGCGACCCCGCCCATTCCGAAGACGATCACCGGTCCGAAGATCGGGTCCTTCTTCGAACCGATGAGCAGCTCGTACCTCTTTTGCTGCATCGTTTCGATGAGGATCCCCTCGATCCTAGCCTCAGGCTTTTTCTCCTTGACGGACGCCATGATCTCCCTGAACCCATTCTTGACGTCCTCGCTCGATGCGATCTTCAGCTTGACCCCGCCGACATCGGTCTTGTGCATGATGTCCTGCGAGACGATCTTCATTACAACTGGATAGCCAACCTCGGCGGCTGCCTTGACGGCCTCGGCCTCGGTCTTGGCAACGAAATTCTTGGCGATGGGGATGTCATAGTTAGCCAGGACGAGCTTGGATTCGTCCTCCGTGAGAACGCATCTGCCCGACCTCATTATCTCGGCGATCAGCTTCTTGTTCTCCTTGGTCTTGGGCACGAACTTGCTCGGTATGGTTGCCGGCGTTTCATGGAGCAGCTCCAAGTTCCTCGAGTACTGGTGCATGGACATGAAGCATCTTTCCGCATCCTCCGGGGTCCGATAGGTCGGTATGTTCCCTTTTTCCAGTATCTCCCTGCCCTCCTTGACCGCGTCCTCCCCCATCCAAGAGGTCAGTATGGTCTTGTACCTCGGTAGGGAGACAATCTCCTTGGCGATCGCGGATGATTCGGTGACCGCTTGAGGGGTTAGGATGACGAGGACGCCGTCGGCACCCTCGTCGTTCAGGCACAATCCCACCGCATCCCTGTACCGTTGGGGGTTCGCATCCCCGAGCACGTCGACCGGGTTCGAACGGCTCCATGCTGCCGGCAGGCACTTGTTGAGCTTGCTCATGGTATCATCTGACAACGCCGCCAACTGGCCCCCGTTTGTCAGAAGGTAGTCGGCGGCGATGACGCCCGGTCCCCCGGCGTTCGTGATGATGGCAAGCCTGTTGCCGTGGGGGATCCTCTGCATCGAGAGCGTCTTGGCGCTGTCGAACAGCTCCCCGATCTCGTTCACGCGAATGATGCCCGCTCGCTTGAAGGCGGCATCGAAGACCCGATCGTCGCCCGCCAGGCTCCCAGTGTGGGACAGAGCGGCTGAGGCCCCTCCCGCGGTCTTCCCGGCCTTCAGAATGATGATGGGCTTGGTCCTGGAGAATGCCCTTGCGGCGCTCAGGAACCTTCTGGCATCGGAGAGCGACTCCATGTAGATCAGGATGCTGTTCGTTCCCGGGTCCGTGCCGAAATAATCAATCAGGTCATGGAAGCCGATATCGACCATCTCACCGATTGAGACGAAATGGCTGAAGCCGACATTCTGCTTGACGGCCCAGTCAAGGACCGAGGTGCAGAGCGCCCCGCTCTGAGAAATGAAAGCGATCTTGCCACGAAGCGGCATCTTGCCGGCAAAACTGGCATTAAGGTTTATTGAAGGCTTGATGAAGCCCAAACAGTTCGGCCCCATCACCCTTATGGCGTACTTCTTGGCAGTCTCGGATATGAGATTGTACAGGTCGGTCCCTTCCTTGCCGGCCTCTTTGAACCCGGAGGAAACGATGACCACGCCGCTCACCCCGGCCTTCCCGCATTCCTCCATCAATCCCGGCACGGTGACCGCCGGGGTGGCGATGATAGCAAGATCGACCTTATCCGGAACACTCGCCACCGAGGGATAGCTCTTCACGCCCTGCACGCTGGACCTCTTCAAGTTGATAGGGTAGACTATTCCTTCATATCCGCTGCCGATTAGGTTAGCAAAAATGGAATATCCGACGCTCTTCTTATCGCTGTTCGCCCCGATAACCGCGATCGTTTTTGGATTGAAAAGGATCTCAAGCTTGCCCATGCTCATTTTTGTCACCCATCCTATCGAAAATGCCTTTATCAATTATGTGTCGCAGCCGAACCAGCATAGACCTATCTCGGATTTCAAACGGTATGAGGAGGTCCTATTAAATAAGCTATGTTTGTATCTGGATTGAGGATTTTCCAAGGGAGAAACCCCCCAAAGCTAATAAACTACGACATTCGTAGAATCGCACTTTTGCGGAATAACGGCTAAAGTCAATGATTCATGCAAGCCCGTCAATACTCGTGCACGATGATATGACAAGTTGGACATCTCTCGGCCTTGATGTGAACGATCCCCCACATATTGGATTCATAGAGCCTTTCTCCCCCGATCCCTATGCGGCTCAGCGACGAGATCTCCTTGCGCCATTTCACTCCTGAGACCAGGCTCTCGGTCTCCAAGATCCCTTCCTCCATGGCGTTCCCGCAACTCGGGCAGTTCATCTGAAAGGCAATCGGTCTTGCAGATTATAAATGCTGAGCATGAGTCGAACTCACCGAATGCCGATCGAATTCGTACAAACGGGTCAAATTCTGCCGTTAATTGCAATAGTGGCTAGCCAATGCTTATATCGCGTTGGACCAGATATCAACATCATAAAGAGAATAATAGGGTGTGGGACGAACGCTCTAGCATCGCATTATATATAGATGCGCAGATAGACTATATGGTGGGATGATGAAGACGGAATTTGATGTGTCAAGATACGAATTGCTCCTGAGGGCTATCTCCAAGAAGGTAGGGTTGGACGATGATATGGCGGGACAGATCAGCTTGCGTGTCCTGAATTACTTCGGTTTCGAGGACACAATAATCGACAATGCGTTAGACCAGGATGACCGGAGATTGTTCTATTTCCTGCAGGACGTCGCCATACTGAAGACCGACTGGGAAGAGGCAGTACTGCCCAGCGGACGGACCTGGCGCATATTCTATTGGTCCCTGAACAATGAGAACATCGCCTCGATAGCTTTGGACATCCCAATAGCAAAGGAGGAGCAGGGCATCTACGAGACCTTGCCGGCGGACATGTGGTCCCGAGAACCGCTTACCCAGGGGACCTAACTAGCGGTGGACTTTTAGCGTCGCTCATGGATATGTCGTCGGTAATATGCCTGAGACAAGAAGGATCTTGATAGTGGTCATGGACGGCCTGGGTGACAGGGCGGTAAAGCAATTGCATTGGAAGACGCCTCTTCAGGCAGCGGTCCGCCCGAACCTGAACTGGTTCGCCGAGCACGGTTCATCTGGCATAGTCGATATCATCGGGCCTGGCATCCGGCCAGGAAGTGACACTTCGCATCTTTCGATCCTGGGATACGACCCTTATAAGGTATACACTGGCCGCGGGCCGATTGAAGCCGCCGGCACCGGTCTGGTCGGTAAGAAGGGAGATGTGGCCTTCCGGTGCAACTTCGCCACCGTCGACGATAATATGGTTGTCACCGATCGCAGAGCCGGGAGGATTAAGGAACCCGATACCACGGAATTGGTGAGACCGTTCGATGGCATGGTCATTGACGGTATCAAGGTCGTCGTCAAGGAGGCGACCGAGCATCGGGCCGTACTATTGCTGAGCGGACCCGGGCTCTCCGCCAAAGTTTCGGACGCCGACCCTCATGGCTCGACAAAGGTCCATGAGGTCATTCCCTTGGAGCCGGAGGCGAAGAAGACCGCGAAGATAGTAAACGCCTTCGTCAAGAAATCCTACAGCTTGCTGAACGATCATCCGGTGAACCTGCGCCGAGCGTCCGAGAAGCAACCGGTCGCCAACATCCTGCTCCCCCGCGGAGCTGGCATGTTCCCGGAGATCGTACCTTTCGAAGAGAAGTGGGACATGACTGGTTCATGCGTTGCCGGCGTATCGCTGATCAAGGGCATCGGCAGGATCTGCGGGCTGGACATCGTTGAGGTCCCAGGTGCGACGGGTGGGCTGGACACCGATATGATCGCCAAGGCGAAGGCATCGCTGCAGCAATTGGAATCCAGGGATTTCGTCCTGATGAATATCAAGGCGGCAGACATAGCGGCGCATGATGGCGATGCGGCGAAGAAGGTCGCGGTGATCGAGCGTTTGGACGATATGGCCGGATTCCTGCACGCGACTCTCCCCGAGGATGTGGTGGTGGCCTTCGTGGCAGACCATTGCACCCCGATCGAGATGCAGGACCATTCGGGGGACCCGGTGCCGCTGACGATCTACTGCCCTGGAATGGTCCGGGACACTGGAGCGACATTCGACGAGGCAGCGGCATCGCAAGGTGGTCTGGGACGGATACGGGGGAAGGACATCATGCCGATCTTATATGACAAGGCCGGTCGCTCGGAGAAGTTCGGCGCTTGAACGAATCGCAAAATCATTTAGC
>JACXTO010000077.1 GCA_016919565.1 Methanomassiliicoccaceae archaeon
CCAAACGTTCAGGAACGAGCAGCGATATCCATTTGCATGGCGTCAACATCGCCAATAACGACGCACGTGGGTGAGAGAATCGGACGAGCGCGCGGATAGCCGATCGAACGGTGAGTTCGCACGATTAGATTAAAGGCCATTAGACAATATCGATTCATGGTCGTCGCGCTGTCCATAGCCGGATCCGATCCGATAGGCGGAGCGGGCATACAGGCGGACTTGAAGGCCTTCGCTTCATTGGGCGTCCACGGAACGACCGTCGTCACCGCGATCACCTCACAGAACACCCAGAGGGTAAGTGGCATCTTTCCAGTGCCGGAGGAACAGGTGCTATCACAGCTCGAAGCGGTCCTAGAGGATGCCAACGTCGACGCGGTGAAGACCGGGATGCTCTATTCCGCTGGCATAGCCAAGGTCGTCGCGAAAAGACTGAAGAGCCTGCGGCTCCCGTTGGTCGTCGACCCGGTCCTGGTCGCGGGCGTGGGGGACTCGTTGTACTCGGGAGACCTGGTGGCTGCTATTAAGAAAGAGCTAATGCCGATCGCTTCGCTGGTCACCCCCAACAAGAGCGAAGCGGAGAAGCTTTCAGGGATCAAGATCCGGTCCGGCGCCGACGCGCGCAGCGCTTGCGAGCGGATATCCGAGCTGGGCGCGGAGGCCGTGCTGCTTAAAGGAGGGCACTTCGACGGCGCCGATGTGAAAGATTTATTGTTCATCGAAGGCGATTTCACCGAGATCCATGGGCCGAGGGTGGATGTCAAGGCGCACGGAGCGGGATGCCATCTGGCGTCTTACATCACTGCCCATCTGGCCAAAGGGGTCGGGCTGCAGGAAGCGGTCGTTCTGGCAAGAGGCAACATCAGCGACGCATTGAGCATGAGCTACAGCGTCGGAAAAGGACTGAAGGTGGTGCATTCCTTGGCGACGATGGAGCGGGATCTGCTCCGCTATCCGGTCCTGGTGGCCTTGGACGAGGCGGTCAAGGCGCTGGAGGGGATGCTGAACCGCGATTGGATCCCGGAGGTGGGCATCAATTTCGCTTACGCGCTCCCGCATGCCAGGTACTACGAGGATATATGCGCTTTGAGAGGGAGGATAGTCGCTGTCGGGAATGAGGCGCGGCACGTCGGATGCCTGGAGTTCGGGGCGTCAAGGCATGTGGCCAGGATAGTCCTCGCTGCCATGCATTTCGACCCTGGCACGCGCTCCGCGCTCAACCTGAGATACAGCGAGGAGAACCTGTCAAAGCTGAGGGCGTCCGGATTGATGATCGCGAGCTTCGAGCGCAGGAAGGAGCCAGAAGGGGTGAAGACCATGGAATGGGGAACGGCGCAGGCGATCAGGAAGGCCGGAAAGGTCCCCGATGCGATCTTCGACCGTGGGGATGTCGGAAAGGAACCGATGATCAGGATCCTCGGCCGCGACCCGTTCGATGTGCTGCAAAAGATCAATCCGGCCATGTTATTGCGGTGATGAATTGAAGATCGCCATGTTCACCGACACCTACCTCCCCTCAAGGGACGGTGTCGTGACCTCGATCCTTCTCACGAAGAAGGAGCTGGAGAAGCTGGGGCATGAGGTCTTCGTCCTCGCGCCTGAGCCGGGCAAAGGCGAGGTAAGGGAACCGGGCGTCTACTACTTCCGGTCCATCAGTTTCAAACGCTATGCTGGATACCGCATCCCGATATTCCCGACCAATAAATGCGAGATCTTGAAGGAGCTAGAGGTAGAGGTCATCCATACTCATGGATTGCTGTTCATGGCCTTGCGAAGCATGTTCGCCGGACGCGCCTTGAAACTGCCGGTCGTCGTCACGTTCCACACCATGATCACCGACGCGGCGAAGTACTACAACTTCACGCCGTTTCCCGACGAGATCGTCCAGAGGCTGATGTGGATCTATCTCAAAAGGGTGCTCCAGAGATCCGAGGTGGTCATCGCCCCGACCGAGGCGATCAAGAAGGAATTGATGGGATCGGCCCCGAGGATGAGGAGGATCGAGGTCATTCCAACGGGTGTCGACATCTCACGGTTCCACCTCGGGATTGACGGGAAGAAGGTGCGCCTGAGATATGGACTGAGCGACAAGAAGGTCATCCTCCATGTGGGCAGGATCGCCTGGGAGAAGAACCTCGACCTCGTTCTGAAGGGCTTTGAGATGCTGTCGAAGCAGCGCAACGACGTCAGATTGATGATAGTCGGGACCGGGCCAGCGAAGGAGCACTATGAGAAGATGGTCGAGGAGATGGGGCTCAAGGACCTCGTGACCTTTACCGGATTCCTGCCAGATGACCAGCTTCCGGAGTACTACGCCGCTTGCGACGTACTAACGCTCGCATCGAAGTTCGAAACGCAAGGGTTGGTGGGGCTTGAGGCCATGGCGATGGGCAAGCCGGTCGTCGGGATCAACTTTCGGGCGGTAGCGGAACTGATCGAGGACGGCGTCAACGGTTACCTGTTCGAAGAGGACCCAGTATCCTGGATGAGGGCGACCGAAAAGGCCTTGGATTCCGCCAAGGAAATGGGGGCAAAGGCGATCGAATGCGCCTCGAAGTTCTCTGTGGCGGACGGGACGAAGCGGTTGGTCGACCTGTATGGATTCGCGATCAAGGCAAAGGCTGGAAGGGTCGGAAGAAAGGATTAAGAGTCCATCAATCCTAACTGGATGAGATGGTTGACATTGGCCATGAGGTATTCCAGTTCTTCGCCGTGCTGGGGCTCGTCGGCTGGCTCATAGCCATCTTCATACTATTCTATATCGATGCGATCATCTTCCCGACGCTCCCTGAGCTCATCACCATAATCATCTTCATCGCTGGATTGCAGACCACTCCCGCCTGGTTCCTGGGGATGATGATCCTCATCACTATCGCGGTCGCTGAGTTCGCTGGGCTGACGACCCTTTACCTCATCGTGAAGAAGGCGAAGGTTCCCAAGATGATCCACCGTGTCGTTTGCAAGTATCGAGACTTCCTCATCGTGAAGGACGAAAGGATCATCCTGTTGAATAGGATCGCGCCGGTATTGCCGTTCATCGGTGCCTTCGTCGCCATTTTGGATTGGTCCTACCGCAAGTCCGTGATCTACACTCTCGTTAGCGGCGTCTTGAAATATGGCGTTATACTGCTTCTGGGCAGCTGGTTCTTCGAGTTCCTATCGGAAGGCGTGGCGGCGCAGGTGACTCTGGCGATGGTGGTTGGGATCCTCGTGGCGAGCCTCGTATTGTCCGCAATACGCAGGAGGAGGATGAGGAATAAGGATGCGAATTGTCCACGTTAATCCGTTTCACTACCCATTCATGGGTGGGATCGAGCACCGCATCCATCACCTGAGCAAAAGGCTCGCCGAGAGGCACGAAGTGACAGTGATAACCAGCCGCCTCCCGGGGACCGAGGAGGATGAGGTCATCTCGGGGTACAAGGTCAAGCGGCTTCCTTCCCATTATATCAACGTCTACAATCCCCCTTACGTCTCGACCAAGGGGGTTCTCGAGACCCTGCAAATCATGAAGCCGGATATTGTCGACCTGCATTACCGGTGGTCTCCGTCATACACCCGGGACCTAGTCCGGTACACTGGTGCGAAGGTCTACACCCACCACAACAGCTTCGGTGAGGGAGTAGGACTGATGCGCTGGCTCAGCTATCTAAACGATATCAGCTTCTTTAGGAAGATCGGGCAATTCGACCAAGTGACCTGCGTCAGCGAATTCGTCAAGCGCGAACTGACCCGCCGCGGATATGACGAAACGATGATCAAGGTGATCCCGAACGGGGTGGAGTTGCCTAAGCTAGCGGGCAGCGATGGCGATTACATCCTATCCTTGGGAAGGCTGGTGGAGACCAAGGGGCTGAGGTATCTGATCAAGGCCATGCCCGAGGTGAGAGGCGAACTCTTGATTGCGGGGGCTGGACCCGAGCGAAAGGCTCTGGAGAAGCTGAGCATTAGGTTAGGCGTGGACGACAGGGTAAGGTTCCTCGGCAAAGTCACCGAGGAACGGAAGGCCGAGCTATTCGCCGGCTGCAAGTTCTTCGTGATGCCTTCATCCCAGGAGGCATATGGGATCGCAGCCGCGGAGGCGATGTCCTACGGCAAGGCACTGGTTTGCACAAGCGTCGGCGGTCTTCCCGAGGTGGTGAATGATTGCGGTCTGTTGGTGCCGCCATCCGAGCCTAAGGAGCTTGCGGCGGCGATGAACAGACTAATTGAGGACGACCCATTGAGGAAGACCCTCGGCCAAAAAGCGAGAGAAAGGGCCAGCCTGTATACCTGGGACCGCATTGCCAGACTGACCGAAGAAACTTACGAAACAGTCTTACAGAAAAGAA
>JACXTO010000078.1 GCA_016919565.1 Methanomassiliicoccaceae archaeon
AGCTTCACGCCCTCGACCACGAAATCCTTTGCCTCGTCCTCCAGGAAGTTGATCCGGAAACGCTCGCGATAATCGATATGCGAGCCGTCGTACTCCTCGTTCCCGAAGACCGCCACGATGTCGGCATCGCTCATCTCCTTGATCGCACCGATGACCTCGCCATAGCCCTCGAGACTGTTGCTGTCGGTGATGTCCCCTGCCAGGAGGGCGATGTCGCACTGGCTGAGCCTGTCTCGGGCATCGCGCAGCCGGCCGATGCCGTCCTTCCAATGGACATCGCCGAAAGCGCTCAGAATCATCAGATATATCAGTGCTTACTACCCACTAAATGACTTCGGTCGCAGGCGAACCCGTCCTGGGTGCGGACGAAGAGCACCATTACCGCACTCGCGGCCAACAGCGTTCCATCCAGAAGGATGGCGGCGGTCCAATCGCCCGTCAGGTCCCTCAGGGCTCCAGAGAGGACCGGTGAGATGACCGCCCCGACCTCGGCCACCAGGTTCCACATGCCGAAGGTCTGCCCGGCCATTCCTTGAGGCGCCAGCTCGCTCGTGAAGGTCATGTGCGCGGTCTGGGCGGCTGCGAAGAGCACCCCGATGAGGAAGATGAGCAGCCCGAGCAGCAGCACCCCTTCCGGGGAGGCAGCGTTCAAGAGGGCGATCATGAGGACGAGCGTGGCCACCGCCAGGCAGAGCGCCGAGTAGACGTATCTGGGCGCGATGTTCTTCCGCTTCGCCGCGTCATATATCTTCCCCCCGGCCGGGTAGCCGATCCCGCTGGCCACCCCGAACAGGGCGGCATAGACCGCCGCTCCGGACAGGCCGAGCTCGGTCGCCTCCGATACCACAAGCAGTGCCCAGAATCCGAAGAACCAGAGTGTGTACAGTATCGGGATGGCCGAGACGTACATCAGGAGCAGGCGGCGGTCGTGCAGCACCTTCCCGCTGACCATCCTCAGGCGCAGGTAGATGACAACCAGCAGTCCAACCGCTGCCAGAAGGACCGCGCCGGCCTGGAAGACCGATCCCAGGCCAAGGTTGACTGTGAGGACGTAGGTCGCCATGAGGACCACCATGAACAGCGCGGAAATGAGCAGGAGCCTGATGCCTGCCTTTCTTAGCGCGGTCCTGTCCACCTTCCCGCCCACGAAGCGCCAGACTGCTAGACAAACCAGGAGCGTCGGCAGGGAGAATACCAGGAACGGGACCGACCATGCCGCTTCCCTTCCCACCGATAGGCTGACCGAATCGAGCAGCCACGGCGTGATCAGTGTCGCTATTGTCAGCCCGGCCGCCAATCCCGCAAACACGATCCCCATCCCCAGGCCGCGCTCCTCAGCCGGTGTGGCATCGAACACCACCGCCCTGTCGTTCGAGTAATACGCCCCCTCGCCGAGACCGGTCAGGATGCGGAAGGCAACAAAGCCCTGCAGGTCCCTGGCCAGGCCACTGATGAAAGTGGTGATGCCTGACCAGGCAAGGCTGATGACGATCAGGACCTTGTTCCCGTACTTGTCGCCCAGGTAACCGGCCGGGAATTGGGTGAGCATGTACCCGGCGAAGAACATGGAGCCGATGATGCCTCCGAGCGCATGGGGCAACGGCGCCGCGGCCAGGAACGAGACATCGTTCTCTATCATCCAGGACACCACTGGCCCGGTGATGCTGCGGTCGATGTACAGCATCATCCAGGCCATGAAGAGCCAGAGCCAGACGACATGATATGGTTTGGAGCGCTTCCTCTTCACGAGGTCAGGCTCAAGCCGGTTAGCGGGCAGAGGTCCGTCCATGGCAGATCACCTGCCGCTTCCTGGATTATGGGCTGGAAACGGAGAACAGTGCCCTTCGCGTGGGGATGGCGAACGGAGGACTTTAAGGCGGCGGTCGGCAGCCTAGCTCGCGAAACCCTTAGGCGTAGCTCTCCCAGCGCACCAATTCGCTCATGGGCTTTCGGGTGCGGGCCTCTGGTGCCTCGTCCGGATATCCCAGGACCATTCCGACGGTGACCGCCTTGCCCACGGGCACCCCCAGGGCCGCCTGCAGCTTCTCCTGATCGAAGGCGCCGATCCAACACGTGCCCAGTCCCTTATCGGCCGCTGCCAGGGCTATGTGCTCCATCGCTATGGCCACGTCGACCCGGGCCCACTTCTGCGTCGGGTCATCGATGCCGGCGATGAAAGCCGAGCACTCCCCAACGAACTTCTGCTCCTTGCAGATCGGGACCAGAGCCTTCTTCTTCTCGGCATCGGTCACCACCACCAGCTGCCAGGGCTGCCGGTTCGCGCCAGACGGGGCAAGGCGCGCCATCTCCAATATCTGCATCAGCAGGTCCTTGGGGATCTCCTTGTTCTTGTACTTCCTGATACTCCTTCTCTTCTGGATCGTCGTAGTTACGTCCATCATAAGCACGCTCCATTGATTGCGGGATGACTATGCGACCCCCGTCCTTATTTCTTTATCCTCTGCCTCGTGACCAAAACATATAATCCGCGCGGTGTTACCATCCACGATGAGCGACCCATTGAGCCGCTACAATGCGATAGTCAAGGGCCGGGAGCTCCCTCGCTATCTGCGTGCGAAGGGGATCCCGGCGGATTTCCCGTCCCGCGCGACCGAGGAGAGACTATGGCGGCTGCATCGCGACATCGTTGGATCGTCTGCTCCGGACGACCAAGCAGCAGACCGGACCGCAGTCAATAGGAGCCTTCTCGATCTCAAACTAGAGCTTTCGGCGCGGATGCTGAGGAAGTGCCGCCTCTGCGAGAGGAGGTGCGGAGCCGACCGCTCGAGCGGCGAAAAGGGAAGATGCGGGATCGGTAACGAGCCGCGCATCGCCAGCCACTTCCTTCATCACGGTGAGGAGAAGCCGCTCAACCCATCATACACGGTGTTCTTCGCGGGATGTAACTTCGATTGCGTATTCTGCCAGAACTATGACATCTCAACCGATGCGGAATGCGGGCGCTACATCTCGCCGGAGGTGCTTGCGAGGCGCATCGAGGTGCTGACGGAGATCGGCAAGGCCGGGTTCCACGTCACCCTGGTGCACGATTGGCCGACGATGGCGAAGAACGTCAATTGGGTCGGAGGGGAGCCGACGCCGGCCCTGCACTACGTTCTCCAGGTCCTCAAGGAGACTAGGGCGAACATCCCTCAGATCTGGAACTCCAACATGTACATGAGCGAAGAGGCGATGGAGCTGCTCGACGGCGTCATCGACCTTTATCTTTCGGATCTCAAGTATGGCAATGACCAGTGCGCCGAGAGGCTGTCGAAGGTGGACAGATATTTCGAGGTGGTATCGCGGAATCACCTGATAGCATCGAAGCAGACTGACATGATCGTCAGGCACCTGATTTTGCCCGGCCACCTCGAATGCTGCACCCTGCCGGTATTGGATTGGCTGGCGGAGAACATCCCCGGGGCGGCGGTCAATCTCATGGACCAATATCACCCGGCGCACCACGCCCTGGAGTATCCGGAGCTGCGGGCGGGCATAAGCGAGGAGAGCTACTGCGCCGCCAAGAGGCACGCCCTCGAGCTGGGCCTGAAGCTGATCTGATTGCCCGAGCTGCCTTCTCCCCGCTCGCCTCTTGCCTGGTCATACAAATTCAACGTCGCCCTTGTTTTCGACTGGGGATGACAAATCCGGATAAAGGGTTACTATATTTCAGCGTTTTTTCAAGTGACTGCCACAGAAGGATGGAAGGGCTTTGAATCGAATCGTTCATATCAGCATACCTCGATAGCCAAGTATGGAATGGTTGGACATCTCCAGGGTGGCCATCGCCGTCGCTGTCCTCGTTTTCGCTTCCTATTCTGATTGGAAGACGAGAATGGCGTCGGACCTGAACTGGGTCTTCCTGGGGTGTGCGGGAATCATCATGCTCTTCATCGAGATGGCAGCGCTCGGTGTTCAATGGCAGTATTACCTGCTACTCTTCCCGATCGCGGTCCTATTCCTTGACCTGTTCTGGGAAAGGCGCGGCCTGATGGAGAACGGCCCGAACATCCCGATCATCGCGCTGTACTCCTTGGTGATCATCACGTTGGCCTATCTGTTCCTCACGCTGGGGGAGCAGCAGCTCTTCATCCAATATCTCACCGTCCCGGTGATGTTCGTACTGCTCATCCTGATGTACCAGTTCGACATCATCAAGGGAGGCGCCGACGCCAAGGCGCTGATCGCCCTTACCCTGGTCTTCGCTAGCTATCCTGTCTTCCTGCAGTTCCCGCTGATCGAGATATCGAACCCGATGCTCACCGTGGCCTTCCCGTTCTCGCTGCTGATCCTCTTCAACGCGGCGCTGCTCTCGCTCATCGTTCCCATCGGTCTGCTATTCCTCAACGTCAGCAGGAGGGACATCAAGGTCCCGGCCATGTTCTTCGGCTACAAGGTGTCGATAGAGGACGTCAAACGCACGTTCGTATCGCCGATGCAGCGGGTGGAGGAAGGCCAGGTGAGGTTCCGGTACATCCCCAAGGAAGGCGAGGACTTCGACAAGGTGCTCGAGCAATTGGCGAATGCCGGGGAGAAGACCATCTGGGTTACACCGAAGTTGCCGTTCCTTTTATTCATCACTGTCTCGGTCCTGCTTTCGGCGGTCGTGGGGAATCTCGTGCTGCTTCTTATCGGATAGGCAGAAAGGTCGTAGTTGGACTCGTCGATCTATCCCGGCGGCGGTCGAATCAGAGCTTCCCGGCTCCTAAAGCACCATGTTCAGGTCCTGGCCGCATTTCGCGCACTTGCCTTCCTGCAAGGCCATGATATCGACCGCGAAGCCGAGGCGACGGATGACCAGGGTCCTACATTTAGGGCAATAGGTATTCTCCCCGTCGTCACCTCCGATATTCCCCAGATAGGGGAACATCAGCCCCTCCTCCTTGGCGATGCGGTGCGCCAGCTGCATGGTCTTCAGCGGGGTTGCAGGAACGTCGTTCATCATGTAATCGGGATGGAAGCGGGTGAAATGCACCGGTATCTTTGGGCTCAGATCGGAAGAGACCCATTTGCAGAACTCCCGCATCTCCTCCTCCGAATCGTTCTTCTTCGGGATGACCAGATAAGTGAGCTCGATGTGCACTCCCAATTCGTGCGCCAGTTTGGAGGTCCTCAGCACTGGCTCCAGCCTCGCCTTGCAGATCTCGTGATAGAAGCCTTCCTTGAACCCCTTCACGTCGATGTTCATGGCGTCCAGGAATGGCGCTATCTCCCGCAGCGGCGCCTCTTCCATGAAGCCGTTGGTGACGTAGACTGTAGAAATGTCGTGCTCCTTGGCCACCTTGCAGGCGTCGAACGTGAACTCATGCCAGATGGTCGGCTCATTGTAGGTGAAGGCCACGGCCTGGCAGGAGTTGGCCAAGGTCATGTGCGATACCTCTTCCGGCGTCAGGCGGGAAAGGTCGAAGTCCTTGGCCTTCGCCTGGGAGATGCTGAAGTTCTGGCAGTGCAGGCACCTCAGATTGCAGCCCACGCTGCCCAGGGACAGGATCGGCTGGCCAGGTTTGAAATGGAACAGTGGCTTTTTCTCCATGGGGTCGACGTGGACCGAGGACGCTCTTCCGTAGATCAGGCTGTAGAGCTTCCCGTCGACATTCTGCCGGACGCCGCAGAAGCCCAGCTTGCCCTCGGCGATCTTGCAGTGCTGGGGGCAGAGATAGCATGCTGCCCTTTCCCCCTCGGTCCTCCAGAAACGGGCCTCATGCAGATCATCCGCGGCGGAAATGCTCATAGCCCCTGTTCTCCAGCATCTTCTTTCGGCCTCCTTCGATCAGAGTGTTCTCGCCTGCCGCCTTCACCTCGCCGATCACAGTGAAGGAGTTGCCCAGAAGGGAGCTCAGCAAGCCCAGCCCCTTCGGCTTCAGGGTGAACAGGAGCTGGTAGTCTCCGCCATAATAGAGCACCAATTCCTTCGGATCCACGCCCGCCTTCCCGGCGACCTTGATGACGTCATTCTCGACCGGTATCGCTTCGTAATCGAGGTCAAAGGAGACGCCGCTCGCTTCGGCCAAAGTGTAGATAGACGAGGCCAGCCCATCCGAGATGTCCATGCAACTGGTGACCACGCCGGACGAGGAGAGCGCCATTCCCTCCTTCACCCGGGGCTTCGGCTCCAGCAGCGCCTTCTCGGCCTTCTTGTCGCCGAGGCCTTTCTTGATGGAATGATAGCCTGCGGCCGCCAGCCCCAGGCTCCCGGTCACGGCCAGAAGGTCACCCTTCTTGGCTCCCTTGCGAAGCAGTATTCCCTTCTTCGCCACGG
Source organism: Methanomassiliicoccaceae archaeon (assembly GCA_016919565.1). Taxonomy (GTDB): domain Archaea; phylum Thermoplasmatota; class Thermoplasmata; order Methanomassiliicoccales; family UBA472; genus FEN-33. Next base: position 6,260 of record JACXTO010000078.1, read on the forward strand.
TGCCCAGCGCCGTTCCGGACAGGCTCAGCTCAGGAGATTCCTTGGTGTCGCCGCCGAGCATCTCACCGCCGGCGCATTCGCAGCAGTCAAGGATGCCGCGGATGATCTCGTCCAGCCTCTCCGAGGGCATGTCCTTGGGCAAACCCATCGATACCAGCAGGCCGATCGGCTTCGCCCCCATGGCCGCTACGTCGCTGAAGTTGACCGCTGCCACCGTCCAACCGATCTGCCAATCGGCCATCCCCGGAAGGACGTGGGTGCTCTGGGCGATCAGGTCCGTGGTGGCGACCAGGTAAACGAACCCCATGTCCACCGCCGCGGCATCGTCACCCGGCCCGATAGCGTTCGAGCCCTCCTTCTCCGCTATCTCCGCCAGGATGCGACGGACCGCCTCCTTCTCGCCCATGTCGCTTAGCTTGGTCATCCGTATGCTATCGCATCGCCCCAGGTTATATTCCTTGCTCTTCCGGCACGTGTCAACGTCCGACAGCGGGGGATTTTGGCAAACGCTTAATATCAGCATGGGCGTTCAATTGAATCCGTCCATGAGGCTGGAGATACCCTACGGGAAGGATGAGGCACAGACGCTCCTGGTGCCGGAACGGAATTTCGTGGCAGCGCTCCTGCCGAACGACGTCCACTCGGGGTTCGAGCACGAGGTCGATGCCATCCAGCAAGGGATAGACGCACCGATCGAATCGGAGCATCTGGAGCAGTTCCTTGAGGGAGCGGAGAACGTGGTCGTCATCGTGAACGATGGCACCAGGCCGACCCCGACCGCTCGCGTCCTGGACGTGCTCCAAACCAAGATGCGCCTGGACAGCGTCCGCTATCTCATCGCCACTGGGGCACATCGCGCCCCGACCGAGGAGGAGCTCCACAACATCTTCGGGGAGCATCTGAACAAGCTCAGGGGAAAGGTGCATTCGCACGACTCGCGCAAGGACAAGATGGTCCTGCTGGGCCGGTCCAAGAACGGCACGGACATGTGGGTCAACGATATCGCGGTGCAAGCGGACCGGCTGATCATAATCACCAGCGTCGAGCCGCATTACTTCGCCGGCTACACCGGCGGGCGGAAATCCTTCCTGCCCGGCGTCGCTTCTTACCAGACCATCGAGCAGAACCACCGAATGGCGATGAGGCCGGAGGCGCGGGTGCTCGCGCTGCAGGGCAACCCGGTCCACGAGGACATGATGGACGCGCTGAAGGTGATCCGCGACAAGCGCATCTTCTCCATCCAGGTCGTCCTGGACCGCCATCAGCGGGTCTTCAGGGTGGCCTCGGGCGACCTGAACTCCTCGTTCAAACTGGCAACGGAATGGGCCAACGAGGTGTACTGCGTCAAGATACCGAGCAGGGCGGACATCGTGATATCGGTGGCGCAGTATCCCATGGACGTGGACCTGTACCAGAGCCAGAAATTGCTGGACAACGCCAAGCTGGCCTTAAAGCCCGGGGGCACGATGATATTCGTCTCGAAATGCCGCGAAGGCATCGGCGACGAGGTCTTCTACAAGCAACTTGCCCGATCCAAGGACCCGGACCAGGTGCTGCGGAACCTTGCCGCGGAGTATGAGCTCGGATATCACAAGGCGGCGAAGATCGCTGAGGTCCAGAGATGGGCCAAGGTGTTCGGCGTCACCTCTCTTGCGAACGAGAGCCTGGAGCGGATCAATATCCGTCCATTTGATCACGTCCAGAAGGCTCTGGACGCGGCGTTGGGGGATAAGCCCGACGCCAGCGTCCTGGTGATATTCGAGGGGAGCGTTCTCGTCCCCAGGGTGGTCTGATGGCCGACCGCATCGATGCCAAGCATCTGAAGGACGCTCGCCAGGCCATGATGACCTGCACCTATTGCGGCTTCTGCAAGTCCGTCTGCCCGATCTACGAGAAGGTCGGATGGGACTCGTCGGTCGCCAGGGGCCGGATCATCCTCGCCTACGGGCTGCTGAACAAGGACATTCCCGCCGATGATTCGGTGGTCAAGAACCTCTATCAATGCACAACCTGCAAGGACTGCGAGCGCCGCTGTCCCTCTGGGATCGAGGTCGTCGATATCGTCGAGAGGGCCCGCCGCGACCTGGTCGCCAACGACAGGATGCTCCCGAAGCACCGGAAGCTGGTGGAGAGCACCCTGAAACATGGCAACCCATATGGAGAGGAGAAAGGGGTCGCCGCCACCCTCCAGGCCAAGAAGCGTCCCGCCTCCTTGGGCTACTTCGTCGGCTGCACCGCTGCCTACCGCAACCGTGGGATCGCCGACGCGACCATTTCGATACTCAACAAACTGGGCGAGGACTTCACCGTCGTGGACGAAGCTTGCTGCGGCAGCGTTCTGCAGCGCATCGGCGTGGACGAGGAAGCGGTGCGGGACATCATGGAGCGGAACGTGAGGTCCGCCGCGGACCTGGGCGTCGAGGAGGTCGTATTCTCATGCGCCGGTTGCTATCGCATGTTCAAGGAGGAGTACCCGAAGCATGTCGACGTCCCCTTCAAGGTCCGCCACATCTCCGAATTCCTGGCGGAGAGGGACATCAAGCTCAAGCCTCTTGACAAGAAGATCACCTATCACGATCCGTGCCATCTCGGCCGTCATTGCGGCGTGTACGAGGCTCCGCGAAAATTGCTGGCAAAGATACCGGGCGCGGAGTTCAAGGAGATGCAGCACAACCGGGAGACAGCGTTGTGCTGCGGCGGTGGAGGTGGGGTCCGATCGGCCTATCCAGACCTGGCAGAGAATGTCGCGGCAAGGAGAGTGGACGAAGCGGCGTTCGCAGACCTGCTTGTCACCACCTGTCCGTTCTGCGTCTCCAACCTTCGGGTCGGCAAGGAGAGAAGCTCAAGCAAAGTGGAGATCAAGGACCTGGTGGAGCTGATCGAGCCATTGGTCGAGGGCTGAGATGATAGCGCGCGTCAGGGAGTACCGTACATATCGGGAGGCGTTGGCCGAGTGGAGGCGCTTCAACATCGTGCCCCCGGTCGAGGACGAGGACGACATGCGTGACCTGGTTTTCGTCTTCTTGGAGGGGCGCGATGCCGAACAGGTCGGCAGGACCGAGGCCGAGGCGGAAGAGCTGGGAGGCGACGCTTTCCGATGCGATTCCGAGTCATGCGTTCGCTCAATGCTGGTCTTCGAGGCGGGAGTGCTGCGCGCCCAAGCATGCCCCGTCATCGTTGAGAGTGGAATCGGAGCCGTCAAGAAAGCCCTGCATCACTATCATCGGGCCGAGACCCCTTCGATAAAGTGGAACCGGGGAAGGCTGGATTTCGACAGGACCCTTGTCATGGGAGTGCTGAACCTGACCCCTGACTCGTTCTCCGACGGGGGGAGGTTCCTAGGGGACAAGGCGATGCAGAGGGCAATGCAGATGATCGATGAAGGCGCGGACATCATCGACATCGGAGGGGAATCGACCCGTCCAGGAGCGGAGGAGATCACGCCGGAGGCGGAATCGGCGAGGATCATGCCATTGATCCGCGAGCTGGTGCCCTCGACCGACGCGCTAATATCGGTGGACACGCGCCACTGGCAGGTGGCCAAGGAAGCCCTGGCCTCCGGAGCGGATATCATCAATGACGTCAGCGGCCTGCGCGAGCCGAAGATGGCCGAGCTTGCCGCCGAGACCGGAGCGCCGGTCATAATGATGCATATGATGGGAGACCCGAAGACGATGCAGGATTCGCCTCGCTACGAGGATGTTGTCGGCGACATATCCCTGTTCTTCCAGGAGCGGTTGGAGGCGTCCGGGTCGGTCGGGGTGAAAAGGGACAGAGTGATATTGGACCCGGGATTGGGGTTCGGCAAGACGGCCGAGCACAACCTCCAGATAATTGGCAGGCTGCGGGAGTTCCGGAGCCTTGGACTGCCGATGCTCGTCGGCGCCTCCCGCAAGAGCTTCGTCGGCAAGATTTCAGGTGCTGACGGGCGGACCGAAGGCAGTCTGGCAGCGGCTTCTGCCGCCATACTGAACGGCGCCAACATCGTGCGGGTGCACGACGTCAAGGAGACGGTCAGCGTCGTTCGCATGATCGATGGCATCCGCGGCTGAATTTGCGAGCTCAGACCATGAAGACGGAGAACGCTCCTATCACTATCACCAGCACGATCACCACGATCATGAAGATGTTGTTGCGCCGCTTGCTCTTGTTCAAAGCCCGGTTAAACTCGTCCTCGCAGCTCTCGGAGCAGAACTTCTGGTCCGCTGGCACTGCCGCATCGCACGTGGCGCAATGAGAATGGTCCGGGAGCTGCTCTGGCATGACGCCCATTGGTAAGCGATTGCCCCCATTTAATTCTGACTAGGGGGTCCGATGGGGCGTTATCAGATAGGCAGCCGAAGCGGCCGTTAGGACCTTGATAGCGTCCAACACAACGAACGGCAGCGCTCCCAGCAGGAGCGCCTGAAGCAGTTCGATGTGCAGCAGGAACGATAGCCAGATCGATCCGGAGATCAGGATGATGGCTGCTCCGGCGCTCATCACCAGGGTGATCCTGGATATGCTCCAAGATTCGCTGCGGTGCGCGAGCTCCCCGATCACCGCTGCCGCGATCACGAAGCCCAGGAGGTACCCGGCCGTTGCGCCTGACAGCGCCGCCAGGCCGATCTGCCCGCTGAACCAGCCGAAGCTCGCCCCCAGTCCCAGGTACATGCCGACGCTCAGCGTCCCGTACCGGCCGAGTACGAATCCCACCAGCAGGACGACCAGCACCTGGCCCGTGAATGGGACGGGGGTGAAGGGCAGGTACAGCCGGACCTGCGCCGCCAATGCCATGAGGACGGCGAACAGGAGGCAGGCGACCAGCTTGCTTGCCAAGCTCGCCTCTTCCCTCCAATGGAAAAGCCTGTCGACGGCGAAGCCACGGTAGCTCTCGAAGGCGGTGATCGACATCGAAAAGGTGGAATGCGGCGCACCCTGATAAACCTTGTCAAGGTGACGTCCACCACAGGTTTATGTATCCGTTGGGGAACTCTACCCACCATGTGGAAGGTATTCGGGGTCGAAGGGACCGTCCCAGCCTTTTCCGAGATATGGAAGATGAGGCTGATAGAGCTCTCAAAGCGAAAGAAGGAGCGAGAGAGATTCCTCAAGATGATGGAGGAATCGGAAGTCCGCTACCTCCTCGATGCCATCAGAGAGGTCAACGTGTTCATGGTTTACCTCCCCAAGAAGTACGGCCGTGAGGACCTGCTTTTCCTGAAGGACTTCGTGGTGAAGGTCACCAAAGCTGCGAAGATGCCCGTGCTGGAATTCAATGGCGTGGCCCAGGCGAATGCGGTGATCATCACTTCCGCGGAGGACGAGAACGATTACGCCTGGCGCAGGCAGAACCGCACCAATTGGCTCGAGGCCGAGGAGAAGCGCCTGAAATCGAAGGAAGACGGGGAAACCCAGGACTTCTGAGCTCAATACTTGGAACCGAACATTTTTCAGCGGTTCGTCGCTAGCGGTAATAGGTATGCTCAAGCTCTACCTGCTCGGGGGAGAGGACATCGAGAGGCGCGACTCGCGCAGCCTGAACGAGCAGGCTTTCCGCGATGTGGGCGGATCTCCGTCGGTCGCGATCTTTCCTTGGGCGTCGAAGGGTAGGGAGGAGAAGCAGCGCCGACTCATGGTCACATACTTCAAGGAGCTGGGCGCGAGGACGGTCCGGTTCGTGGAGCGCTCCCTGCCATTCACCGAGATGGTTTCGATCGCCGAGAGCTCGGACGTGATCTACCTGCCTGGCGGCGACACGAGGATGCTCATCGAATCCCTGCGGGATTCCGGGTCGTTGCACTTGCTGCGCTTGCACGACAACGTCATCATCGGCAATTCGGCCGGAGCGCTGGCCCTCTGCGGCGAGTATGTCACGACTGCCAAGAACGGGAGCGATGAGCTGGTCATCGAGAAGGGGCTGGGGCTCAGTGATTTCGTAGTGAGCGTGCATTACCGATCATCGCAGGACGCCCAGTTGGAAATGCTGTCCAGGGACCGGAGCATCTTCGCCATCCCCGACGGCGCCGCGATCCGCGCCGACTGCTGCTCCCTAAGTCTTCTCGGAAACGTCGAGCTTTTCACAGATGGAAAGAAACTGTGAGCCTGGACGTTCCAAATCGACCAGGCTTGAACGATTTTCTAAGGCTGCCTTTGCTGCCATTCCTGCGGCGGTTGCTGCTGCGGCATCGGCGCGGTGGCCGGCAGTTTTCCGGTGTCCTTGCTCATGAATTGCATCATGGCCCCGACGATCAGGAGAGCTCCGGCAATCACCAACAGGTAAGCTCCGATGCCGATCCCCCAGACCATTTGGGCTGACCCATAACCTGGGAAATCCAGATACATGTCCCCGCCGAGCGGATGCTTCGAGAGGATATCGGTCATCACGGCCACCTCTGGTGAATCTGATACATGGCTCGCCGTCGGAATGTACTGCATCAGCGAGCCAATATTGGCGATGAAGACAACCGCGAGTATGAGCGGCAAGAGCAGCGCTATCCCTCGGAACAGGAACTTGCGGCCGGCCCGCCATTTCGTCGCTCCAATGGTCGCGAACACGAAAATGACCAGGCTGGTGACCACTATGAAACCGAACGGTATCGCCAGCGAACCGATCTGCACCATTCCTCCCCTGGGATCGAGCGCATTCACCTGGATGCCACTCGAGCCGTCAACGGTCACCAGGTCGATCCAGCCGCCGGTGTCGAAATCCCCGTATTGAGCGTTCAGCTCGGCATGGTAATAAGGGAAGAACGCGGCGACCAGGCCGATGATCACTCCGGCTATCGCCAGGAAATTGCCGATCACCTTCCATTTATCCCCTTTGAACTCGAAAAGGCGCGCGAAAGGCGGTCGGAGCTGATTCCTTTGGATGCGCCTGATGATGCGATACCCCAGGAAGATGACCGGTATGAGGATGATCCCCAGATAGATGAGGACGAAGTAATAGATCGGCCATTCCACCGTCAAGAAGTCCTGGCTTACCAAATTCAGGTTGTTGCCCCAACTGAGACCGGCCCACATCTCCCCTTCCGTCCTGAATCCTGGCCCCGGAGGTCCGCGGCGTCCCATGAAGCCGTCCGCAACATTACCGTAATCCCCCCAGAAACCACCGAAGTTTATCCAGCCCTGTCCAGGCATCGGGGCTGTCTTCTCTCCCAACATCACGATCTTGTAGCGGGTATCATCGGGGCTCAGGACCTTGCCGTTGTCACCGACGGAATCCCGGGCGAACTCCAAAGTCCCTTGGTAATAGCGAACGTAATTGGCGTGACTGCCCCTGGCAACGAACACTTTCAGATGGTCGCCTTCCTTCTCGGCCATTGACCAAGTGATCTGCTGCCCATAGTTATGCTGGCTGTAGGATGCCTTCACCGGCGTCATGGTGTCCGGGTCCACGATCACCTGCATCATCTCCCAGTCACCCTCGTGATTATTGAACTTGCCCTGGTTGAAGACGTAGAAGAACCAATACTGGATGGCGATGTTGGTGCCGTCGTCCGTCACGTGGCAGTACGTGGTGTAGTTCAGAGTGCTCTCATCGGCCCGGTAGCGGTCGGTGATATTGCTGTCGCGTATCGTGCCGAGGGTGTTGTCCAGGTAGTAATTGGAACCGGGGATGGTGTAAGGTATCAGCTGGTCCGGCGTCAAAGGCGCCGGGATGACCACCGCCGTCACATTCGAGCCGAGGCTCTGGTTGAGGTTGCAGAACTGGAGGTAGTACTCGATGTTCACCGGGTAGAGCTTCTCCTCCTTCTCGAAGATCAATATCGGCTTGAAGCGTTCCGCCAATTGCTGCGCTGTCTCGTCGGCGATCATCAATGACGGTTCCGCTTTCACCACTGGTACGGATAGAAGCAGTGCAGAACTGACCAGCAGGAATCCGAACAGGATCGGCATCAAGGCTCTTCTCGACCTTAGGCTCAACAGAATCCCCCTGGTGTATGCATTTGCAGCATTAATGAAGCTTAGCAGGCAGCATGGCACCGAAGCGACCGAGCCTAATCGCCTTTCAGGATGCTTCCGTCCGTGCCGATCGTCACGGTGACAACTGGCAGGTCCTTCTTCGACCGTTCAAGCGCCTTCCGCACGATCGCGCTCAGGCCGGAACAGCAGGGCACCTCCATCCTGACCACGGTGATATCCTTGATCTCGTTGACGATCATTATCTCAGCCAGCTTCTCGATCGCCGCCTCGACATCGTCCAGCTTCGGGCAGGCGATTAGGGCGATCTTCCCTTTGATGAAATCCGCATGCATGTTCGCGTAGGCGAATGCCGTGCAATCGGCAGCCAGGAGCAAATGGGCGCCCTTGAAGTACGGTGCATTCGGGTGAGCCAGGCGCAATTGCACCGGCCAGTTGGACAGCTGAGCCGTCTGCCTTCCTCCTTCGCCCTCGACCTTGGGCACGGGTATCTTCCGAGCGAACGATGAGGGGCAGGCTAACTTGATCTCATCTCCCGAACGAGCGGCTAGGTGCTCCTCGACCGCTTTCGAATCAAAGGCATCGGCCTTCCGCTCGATAATGCGCAAAGCTCCGGTCGGGCATTCCCCCAGGCAAGCGCCCAGGCCATCGCAGAACGACTCGCTGATCACTTTTGCCTTCCCGTTCCGGATCTCGATCGCACCCTCGGCGCATGCGGTCACGCACTGTCCGCATCCATTGCACAACGCCTCATCGATGTCTATGATCTTCCTGGTGACCACGTGACTGCCCCCGTATCGTTCCCTACTGATGCGCTTCCTATTAAAAAGGAGAGAAGGATGCATCGTGAAATTCAGGCTGATGAGAGCGATCGTCCGGCGAATTGACCGATTTTTCTTGACCCTATGGCTCTAATGATCCGAGCTCATAATCATTTAATAGCCGTTGCTCAGCTAGTTCAAAGAGGAGTGTTAACGATTGCCAAAGACTTACCCGTATCCGCAAGAAGGCTCGAAGGTCCGATGGGTCTCTCCAGAGTGGTTGGAACAGCATCTCCAGGACGAGATGTCGATCATTGACTGCCAGCCGGACATCCATGATTACATCCAGGAGCACATCCCCGGCGCCGTCTACCTCAACGAGGAGTTCCTGAGAACATCGCTGAGGGGCATGCCTAACGTCTTCTCGAGCAAGGAGGTGGTCGAGGCAACCTTCCGTCGGGTCGGCGTTAGAATGGATCGGCCAGTCCTGGTTTGCACCGGGGTCGGCCCGAACAAGAAAAGGGGCGACGGTCTGGAGCAGACCAACATGGCGTATGGGCTCTCCCGCTACGGTCACGACAACGTGCTCATTCTCGACGGCGGAATTGACCGGTGGAAGAAGGAGGGCAGGAAGCTGAGCCAAGTGTTCCCCAAGATACAGGAGGGTGATTTCAAAGCGGCCGTCAGGTCCGAGTACTTCATCGAATATCAGGAGTTCAAGGCGATCAAGGACCGGTCGGACGTAATGGTGCTCGACGCACGGCCGATCGCCATCTATGAGGGGCAGGGGCCGTGGATCAAGCCAGGGCACATCCCCGGGGCGATAAGCTTCCCCTGGGCTAGTTTGATGACGGACAACAAGAGGGAACTGAAGCCCGAGGAAGAGATCGTCAGGATGATGCATGAAGCGGGGATCACCAAGGACAAGACCATTATCACATCATGCGGGACCGGCAGGGAGCAGACCAACGAGTTCCTATTGCTGAAGTTCTTCTTGGGCTTCCCCAATGTCAGAGGGCATGAGGGTGCCTTCACCGAATGGACATCGTATCCGGAGAATCCAACAGTGGTGGGAAAGAACCCAAGGTGAGGGTCGGTTTGGAGGATGCGCCGATGGTAATGCCAATATTCAATCTCGGCCATCTCATGGAAAGCCATATCAGACGCCCCGCTATTTGTATGAAGGATGAATGTGCCAGAGTGGATGCATCTTCATCAAAGGGAGGGGTTAGGTGGCATCGGCAAAGGAAGTGAAGGGCAAGGGGCCTGGAAAGGAAGAATGGGCATCATACGCCCGATTCAGCAAGGACCTCGGACTATTCATCGATCTAACGATGCACGGAGACCGAGTCACATCTGTGAGGCTCACAGAAAAGGCACCTTCGCATCCCCATTCAAAGGACCATCCCTACCTGACCAGGATGATCGATCACATCGCGACCGGGAAGGATGATTTCCGAGATGTCCCACTTGATCTCAATGTCGCACCATTCGTCCTAGACGTGCTGGAACAGCTGAGGAAGGTCCCGCCTGGGGAGGTCGTTACCTATGGAGAGATAGCCAGGAGGCTTGGCAAGCCCAACGCAAGCAGGGCGGTGGGAACAGCCTGCGCCAGGAACCCGGTGACAATAATCGTTCCATGTCATCGGATCGTGCCCAAGTCTGGCGGTGTGGGCAATTACACCTCAGAAGGCGGCCCGAAGGTGAAGGTCAAGCTGTTAGAGAGGGAAGGAGCGATTGACAAGATCCGGCGGAAACGAGAATGAACAGAACTACGATAATCCTTGAATCTCTCGACGCCAGCGCTCGATCGTAGGATGCCGTGAGAATATGATGGTGGGTCTGTCCGGATTTGAACCGGAGTCACTAGCACCCCAAGCTAGAAGGATACCAAGCTACCCCACAGACCCAAAGATTAAGGAATTGAGGTAAGGTGTTTCAGCCCAGAGGTATGATCTCGTCCACCAGGTCTGCGTGCGCCACTATCATGCGGCGGCAGCAGTACCTGGTGAGGCCAAGGTCATCCAGCACGGTCTGTGGGTCCTCTCCCAGTTGCACTCGCTTGATGAACGCTTGATAGGATGAACCGACCACCTTTCCGCAAGTGTAACATCTTACTGGGATGATCATTTAGCTCACCTGTAGGACTTCTGGCGCTTCTTCCTTGCACCGCGACCGAGTGGCTTCTTCGCGAGCTTGCGTCTTGGATCGGAGACCATAAGGCTTCTGTCCGTGGTCTTGAACATGCGCTCCAGCTCCTCGTCGTGGAAGTACTCCACCAGTCCGTTGGCGATTGCCGTCCTCGCGGCCTCCGCCTGGCCCATGACCCCGCCGCCGCTCACGCTGATGTCGATGTCGAC
>JACXTO010000079.1 GCA_016919565.1 Methanomassiliicoccaceae archaeon
AAACCTGATCTTCAGGACTCTTCATTTCCTGGGCGAAGGCAAGGCTCTGGGCGCCGTCGTCCTGAACATCGATCCGATCTTCGTCGATACATCGAGGGCGAAGTCGAGCTACGTGGACTCCATCGCCCTGGCCTCGGCATTGGTGGGCAGCGCGAGGAAGTCCCAGTGACTCCATACATTCCGGATCAGCGTCGATTGCCACCCCAAGACCGAGCTGTCGTCGAGCATTGGAAAAAACTATTAGTGGCGATGATGTGCCTCGTAAGATGAGGCTAGAGATCGACGGCCGCGATGCCGGCATCAAGTTCTCGGCGTGCCATTTCATTCCAGGGCATGACAAGTGCGGACGGCTGCACGGTCATGCTTACATCATCCGGTTGGTGCTCCACGGTGAGAAGGGGGAGCGGAGCATGATAATGGACTTCGTGCCGCTGAAGCAGACCCTGCGCGAGATCGCCGGGGAGTTCGACCACCGCGTGCTGATACCTGGCAACTGCAAGCACATGGAGCTGTCGATAGGTGAGGAGGTCGTTATCAAGGCGCAAGGGAAGCGCTACGTATTCCCGCCCGAGGACGTCGTCGTCATCGATGCCGAGGAATCGAGCGCCGAGGAGCTCGCCCAGGTCATTCTCCAAATGGTGCTGGAACGGATACCGATGCCTTCGAACGTGAAGGGCATCGAGATCGGCGTGGACGAAGAGCTCGGGCAAAGCGCCTGGGTATCGAAGCAGCTGGGATGATGCAATGAAGAAGGCGGTCGTCCTGCTCTCCGGCGGATTGGACTCGACGGTGACGTTAGCTCGTGCAATATCCGAACGCCGCGAGGTGATACCTGTCAGCTTCCGCTACGGCCAAAGGCACTCGCGCGAACTAGAGGCTGCGAAAGCGGTCGTCAAGCATTTTCATCTCAAGAACCACGTGATCGTCGATCTGGACCTGAGCGCGTTCCGCAAGAGCGCACTAACATCGAAGGAGGTTAAGGTGCCCAAGCACCAAGACGTAACAGAGATAAGGGAAGGCATCCCAGTCACCTACGTTCCAGCGCGCAACATCATCTTCCTGAGCATCGCCGCCGGGATTGCGGAGACAGAAGGGGCCGAGGAGATATTCATCGGCGCCAATTCCATAGACTATTCGGGATATCCAGATTGCAGGCCGGATTTCTTCGATGCTTTCGAGGAGGCCTTGAGGAAGGGGACCAAGGCAGGCATCGAAGGAAGGCCGGTCAAGATAATGCATCCGATTCTTCGCATGACCAAGGCGGAGATCGTCCGCCTGGGGAAGGAGCTCGGCGCCCCTCTGCACCTGACCTGGTCCTGCTATGAGGGCGGGGCAAAGGCTTGCGGGAAGTGTGATTCGTGCCTCCTGCGACTCAAGGGCTTCCAGGAAGCAGGATTGAAGGACGAGATCGAGTACGAGGTGTCCCGATGAGGATAAGCGAGATATTCCGATCGCTGCAAGGGGAGGGGGTGCTGATCGGCACGCCGACGGTCTTCATCCGCACCGTAGGCTGCAATCTGGATTGCTCCTGGTGCGATACCGGATACGCTCGCGAGGGCGGCGAGGAGCTCTCCGTCGAGCAGATCATGATCGAGCTGGAGAAGCAGAAGGCGCAATTCGTCTGCCTGACCGGCGGCGAGCCTCTGATGCAGAAGGACGCGATCAAGCTCCTGGACAAGCTGGTGGACAAGGGCTACCACGTGACGCTAGAGACGAACGGTTCGATGCCGCTGGAGGACGTCCCGTGCTCCGAGAACATGCTGATAAGCATGGACATAAAGTGCCCCTCGTCCGGGATGGAGGAGCGGATGCTCATGTCGAACATCGAGCTGCTGTCGCCGGCAGACCAGCTAAAGTTCATCGTGGCCGACATCGACGACCTCAGGTACGCCGAAGGCATACTCGACAGCTACGAGGTCCGGTCGAACGTGGTCTTCACGCCAGTAGGAGGGATGGAGCTCGAGCCAGTTGCCCGCTTCGTGCTGTCCAGGGGGATCAATGCCAGGGTCCTGCCGCAGCTCCACAAGCTGATTTGGGGTGACCGAAAGGGCGTTTAGAAAACAGCCTTCGAGCAGGATTTTCCTGTTGGCCTCGCGCTTGTCAAGGTTTAGCAACCTTCAAATATCGCCAATCATTATGCCGGAACATCCTGAGGCCCAAGCAATGAGCATAAACGTTCTTGATTGGAACTTGATTTTGCGTCTGCTCTAATCTCATTGCTCGAGAGCCGGAGGAAAAGGCGCGTTTTGCGCCGTTTGTTTCCAAGGTGATCTTGAATGTCAACAAAGACCGAAAGGGAAAGGCCCGAACGCGCGGGGATATACACCAGCCACTTCAACTCCATGGTGAGCCTGGACTCTCTGCCGGAGAGGGTCGAGATATTCGACACCACTCTCCGCGACGGAGAGCAGACCCCAGGGATAGCGCTGTCCTGCGAGGACAAGATGCGCATCGCCGAGGCGCTGAGCGATCTCGGCGTTGACGTCATCGAGGCTGGCTTCCCAGTGATTTCAGTGGGGGAGAGGGCGGCCATCAAGCGGATCGTCGCCCTGGGGCTGAAGCCGCGCATCTGCGGGCTGGCCCGATGCCGCAAAGAAGACATCGACGCGGCGATCGACTGCGGCCTGGATTACGTTCACACCTTCATCGCCACATCCAAGATACACATGGAGCACAAGCTGAAGATGACGCCCGAGCAGGTGAAGGCCAAGGCGGTGGAATCGGTCGAATACGCCAAGTCGCACGGCCTTACGGTCGAGTTCTCCTGCGAGGACGCCACCCGCACCGAGCTGCCATTCCTGAAGGAGATGCACCTGGCCGTCCAAGCAGCCAAGGTCGACAAGATAAACATGCCCGATACCGTGGGGACGATGTCCCCGCCGGCCATGGAGTACCTGGTAAAGGAGGTCATGCCGGTGACAAAGGTCCCGCTGAGCCTGCATTGCCACGACGACTTCGGCCTGGCAGTGGCCAACTCGTTCGCGGGGGTGCGCTACGGGGCACGGCAGGTCCATGTCTGCGTGAACGGGCTGGGGGAGCGGGCGGGCAACGCCGCACTGGAAGAGGTCATCCTGGGCCTGATGGCGTTCTACGGTACGCGCACCAACGTGGACAGCCGCAAGATCGGCTACGTCTCCAAACTGGTGTCGAGACTAACCCGCATTCCCATACCCGATAACAAGGCGGTCGTGGGGAACAACGCGTTCGCGCACGAATCTGGCATCCACGTCCACGGCGTCCTGAAGGAGCCGAGCACCTACGAGGCGTTCAGTCCCGAGCTGATCGGGATGCAGCGCTCCATCATCATGGGGAAGCATACCGGGGCGCACTCGATGAGGCAGAAGCTGATGGAATACGGCGTCGACCTGACCGATGAGCAGGTCGCGAGGCTGCTGGAGCAGATCAAGAAGCTGGCGGACAGCGGCAAGCATGTCGACGACGCCGAGCTGGTCGCGCTCGCCTACCACCTGATCGGGCAGGCCGAGGAGCGGAAGAGGATGATAAATCTCACTGAGTTCGCCGTGTTCACCGGGGTAAACATCACGCCTACGGCGGTGGTCGCCCTGGACATCGATGGCGAGATAAGGAAGGGATCGCAGATGGGCATCGGGCCCGTCGACGCCGCCCTGAACGCCATCCGCTCGGTCCTGAAGGACAAGGTCTCCCTGGAGGAATACCGTCTCAGCGCCATCACCGGCGGGAGCGACGCCCTCTGCGAAGTGAGCGTCAAGGTCCGGATGGACGGGGACGGGAAGGTGGTGTCGGTGGGTAAGAGCGTCGGCTCGGACATAGTCAACACGTCCGTCGACGCCACCATCGAGGCGATCGACCGGCTGTACAAAAGGAAGAAGAATTCTGACAAGGAGTGTTCCAAATGAAGAAGACCGGTGCCAAGACCATCTCCGAGAGGATACTGTCGAACAAGTCCAAACTGGATGCTTATGCGGGGGACATAGTGGAGGCGGAGGTGGACTACGTCATGGTGAATGATGTCACCGCGCCCCTGGCATTCAAGGAGTTCGAGGCGCTCGGCCTTAGCGAGATCCACCGGGACAAGATCGTCCTCGTTCCGGACCACTTCGTCCCGAACAAGGACATCGCCTCGGCGGAGCAGGCGGCGGAGATGCGGCGCTTCGCTAAGCGCTGGAAGATCGACAACTACTACGAGGTCGGCAGGGGCGGCGTATGTCACCAGGTGATGGTGGACGAGGGCTTCGCGGCGCCCGGTCGCCTGATCATCGGTGCGGACTCGCACACCTGCACCTACGGGGCGCTCAACGCATTCTCGACCGGGGTCGGCAGCTCGGAAGCGGCAGCGGTGTTCGCTGAGGGCAAGCTCTGGTTCAAAGTGCCCGAATCGATCAAGGTCCGGCTGGAGGGTGCGATGCGCAAGTACGTCTCCGGCAAGGACCTCATCATCAAGCTCATCACGGACATCGGGGTCGATGGAGCCAACTACCGGACGCTGGAGTTCGGCGGAAAGGGCCTGGCCAATTTCCCTGTCTCGGACCGGCTGACGGTATCCAACATGGCGATCGAGGCTGGCGGGAAGGCAGGGATCTTCCCGGCGGACTCGGAGACGCTGCACTTCGTGCGCAAGTTCGCCAAGGGCAAGTGGGAGAAGGTGGACCCGGACCCGGACGCCAGCTACCTGGACGAGCGCGAGTATTCGCTCAGCGACCTGGTGCCGATGGTGGCGATGCCGCACCTGCCAGGGAACGGCAGGCCGGTGAGCGAGGTGGACGTGGAGATAGACCAGGCGTTCCTGGGCTCGTGCACGAACGGTCGAATAGAGGATTTGCGCATCTCCGCCGAGATAATCAAGGGCAAGAAGGTGGCGCCGAGCGTCAGGATGATCGTCGTGCCGGCCAGCAGCCTGATCTATCGACTGGCGGACGAGGAAGGGTTATTGGGCATATTCGCTAAGGCGGGGGCGTTCGTCTCCGGACCGACCTGCGCAGCCTGCCTCGGAGGGCATATGGGAGTGCTGGCGAAGGGCGAGAGATGCGTCTCGACGACCAACCGCAACTTCATCGGGCGCATGGGTCACAAGGACTCGGAGGTCTACCTCGCCAGCCCGGCGGTTGTCACGGCGAGCGCGATCGAAGGCAGGATCGTCGCTCCAAAGGGGGCGGGCGCATGAAGAAGCTTCGAGGCAAGGTCTGGAAGTTCGGCGATCACGTCGACACTGACCAGATCATCCCGGCCGAGAGGCTGACCAGCGACAACAACGACAAGCTCGGCACATTCCTGTTCGAGAAGGTTAGGCCAGATATGGTGGATAGGGTAGGAAATGGCGATATCATCGTGGCAGGACGCAACTTCGGATGCGGCTCCAGCCGAGAGCATGCGCCCCGAGCGCTGCTTCAGGCTGGGATCGTCGCGGTGGTGGCGGAAAGCTTCGCAAGGATTTTCTACCGGAATGCTATCAACGTCGGGTTGCTCCCGGTCGAATGCAAGGTCCAGGCAGATGAGGGGGACGTGCTCAGCATCGATGTGGACAAAGGCAGGATCGTCAACGAGACCAAGGGGACGGAGAATGAGTTCCAACCCTTCCCGCCATTCGTGCAGGAGCTGATGGACAAGGGCGGACTGATGGCAAAGATAAAGGAGGAAAAGAGATGCACAAAATAGCCGTGTTGCCCGGGGACGGCATCGGGCCAGAGGTAGTGAATGAGGGACTGAAGGTCCTGAACGCGCTGGCGGAAACCCATTCGATCAAGTTCGACTTCACAACGTTCAACATCGACTCCGAGAGGTACCTGAGCACCGGGAAGCTGCTCACCGATGAGGACATAGACGATCTGAGGAAGTTCGACGCCATCTTCCTCGGGGCGATCGGGGACGACCGGATCAAGCCCGGCATCCTCGAGAAGGGAATATTGCTCAGGGCGAGGTTCGCCTTCGATCAATACGTGAACTACCGGCCAGCCCGATTATGGCGCCCCTTCGGCCGCTTGAAGCGGGACGTGGATTTCAAGATCGACGTGTACCGGGAGAACACCGAGGACTTCTACATCGGTGCAGGCGGACGGTTCAAGGAGGGTGCCGGGGCGATGACCCTTGACATCGAGAGGGAGCTCTACGACCTCAGCATCGGCATCAAGGCCAACGCCTCCAACACCGACGAGTACGCGTTCGAGATCGGCATCATGTCCAAGAAGAACATCGAGCGCTTCGCGGACTACACCATCGCCCAGACGAAGATGAAGGGAGAGAAGACGATCACGGTCGTGGACAAGGCCAACGTCCTCAGCAACATCTATCACCTCTGGAGGGAGGTCTGGGACGAGAAGGGCAAGCAGGCCGGCATCCAGATCGACTACATGCTGGTGGACGCGATGTCCATGGCATTGGTGAAGAACCCGGACAAGTTCCGCATCGTCGCCACCCCCAACATGTTCGGCGACATCCTGACCGACCTTCTAGCAGAGGTGACTGGCGGGCTCGGACTGGCGCCAGGTGGCAACATCAATCCGAACGGGATAAGTATGTACGAGCCGGTGCATGGCTCGGCAAC
>JACXTO010000080.1 GCA_016919565.1 Methanomassiliicoccaceae archaeon
CACAGCTGGACTGGTGGGGGACGCACAGCTCCTTGCCCGCTACATCAAGGCCGAGGTTGAGCTATACCGGCTCAAGCGACAGGCCCCGATGAGCGTCAAGGCCGCCTCGACCCTGCTATCGAACATCCTCCACCGTGGAGGCGGGGCCGCGGGATACTATTACGTCGGCCTGATAATGGGCGGCTTCGACAAGGAGGGCGGCCATGTCTACGGAATCGATGCGGCAGGTGGCTCCATCCGGGACAATTACGTGTCCGTCGGATCGGGGTCGTTGTTCGCATACGGTGTGCTCGAGGACAATTATAAGAAAGGGATGAGCGCGGAGGACGCCGTCGACATCGCCATCCGTGCCCTCAACGCCGCCATGAAGCGCGACTCGGCCAGCGGGGATGGGATGGCCATCGTAATGATCAACAAGGAAGGCTTCAAGGAGCTTCCCGAGGACGATGTGCGCAAGCGCGCCACCAAGCTCGGGATCGACTACCCGAAGTCCCGCTAAACCCCTTTCCCTTATTCAATTTCAGAATTGTGCATTTCCTACCCATGTGGGATTAATCTAAAGCAAAAAGTGTGAACGGTTCATGAGCGCAGAGAAGATACTAGAAGAGGCGAGAGAGCAGGTCCGCAAGATCGTGCCCTCGACCATCAACATCACTGAGATCGACTTCGAGGGTCCGGTCGTGGTGGTCTACACCAAGGACATGGAGGCCTTCGCCAACAACAACGACATCGTACGTCAGCTGGCCCAGGGGCTGAGGCGGCGCGTCGCCATCCGGCCCGACCCGGCGACACTTGCCGACCCGGAGTCGGTGGAGAAGCGCATCCGGGAGATAATCCCGGTAGAGGCGGAGATAACTGACATCTACTTCGAGCACGACACCGGCGAGGTGACCATCGAGGCGCTGGCGCCTGGCCTGGTGATCGGCAAGCAGGGAGCGGTCCTCAACGAGATCAAGAAGGAGGTCGGTTGGGCCCCGAAGGTGGTGCGAGCGCCGCCGATACCCTCCAAGACCGTGTCCGAGATACGTGATTACCTGCGCCACGTGCAGGACGAGCGCAAGGACTTCCTGAAGAAGGTCGGACGACGCCTGGCAAGACAGAAGCTGGAGGGAGACTCCTGGCTGAGGATGACCGCGCTCGGCGGCTTCCGCGAGGTGGGCAGGAGCTGCACCATGCTCTCCACCAAGGAGAGCAAGATCCTCATCGATATAGGCATCCATCCATCGGATTTCGATCTGAAGCCGTTCACCAACGCTCCCGAGGTGCAGCCGCTCGATTCCATTGATGCGGTCGTGATCACGCACGCACACTTGGACCATTGCGGCCTGCTGCCAGCCCTTTATAAATTGAAGTACGAGGGGCCGATCTATTGCACCCCCCCGACCAGGGACCTGATGTCGCTCATGCTCATCGACGCCCTGAAGGTCTCCGGGGGCGAGAACAAGAAGGTGCCTTACGAGTCGTCGCACGTCCGGGAGATGGTGAAGCACTGCATCACCCTGAAGTACGGCGAGACCACAGACATAGCGCCGGACATGCGCCTCACCTTCCAGAACGCGGGTCACATCCTTGGCTCGGCCGTCTGCCACTTCCACGTCGGCGATGGGCTGTACAACATCGCCTTCACCAGCGACATGAAGTTCGAGAGGACCTGGCTCTTCAACGCCACCGTGAACAAGTTCCCGAGATTGGAGACGCTGGTCATGGAATCCACCTACGGCGGATATCGCGACATCCAGCCGAGCAGGACAGACGCTGCCAACCAGCTGAAGGGGATAATCGAGCGCAGCCTGGCCAAGAAGGGCAAGATCGTCATCCCGGTGTTCGCCGTCGGACGATCGCAGGAGGTCATGCTGGTGCTGGAAGAGCTGATGCGAACTGGCAAGGTCGATACCGTCCCGGTCTACCTGGACGGGATGATCTGGGAGGCCACCGCAATCCACACTGCCTACCCGGAGTACTTGAATAGCCAGCTGCGCACCCAGATATTCCAGATGGGGCAGAACCCGTTCCTTTCGACAATCTTCAAGCGGGTGGAGTCCGGCGAGATGAGGGAGACCATCTGCCATGACGCGGAACCGCTGATCGTCCTCGCCACGAGCGGCATGATGAACGGCGGCCCGGTGATGGAGTACGTCAAGGCCTGGGCCGACGACGCCAACTCCACCTTGATCTTCGTAGGCTATCAGGCCGAGGGAACGCTCGGGCGGCGCATCCAGAGGGGCGTCAGCGACATCACCCTTATGGACAAGGGCAAGCCGATCACCATCCAGTTCAAGATGGCCACCGAGATCGTCGACGGCTTTTCCGGTCACTCTGACAGAAGGCAGCTGATCAACTACATCGCCACCCTGGAACCGAAGCCGGAGCGCATCATCATCGGGCACGGCGAGGAGCATAAGTGCACTGATCTGGCATCCGCCATCTACAAGAAGTTCAACATCGAGACCAGGGCACCTATGAATCTCGAGACCATTAGGATGAAGTGAAGGAAAATTTGCCGTCGGATTAGCCTAAGGTTCCAGCTCCGTCCGTTGGTTCCTATCGCCCAGAAGCACCACTCGGCTGTCTGGCTTTTCCTTCAGCAGTTCGATGCCCAGCAATCCGGCCAGCTTGAGCCCGAACTCCGTCACTCGAGCATGCGAGGGCATGTTATCGATGCTCATCCTCTTCCTCGAATCGCCGACGAACACGAAGCCCTTCGGCTCGACGAACGTCGGGTCGGCGATCCTGTCCAGCGCGGCGTACTCATCCTCCCACCCCAGGTTCAGCCCCTGGACCAGGGTGTGCCGGATCACCGTGCGAGTGCTAAGCGAGGGCAGGACCTCCAGCGTCCGCATCAGCGATTCCCAGCCGTCCGAGACCCTGGGTTGGCAGGCGTCCAGGTAGACCTGCTTGTTCGGCGCTGCCACGGTGACGTAGAGCTGGGTCGGCAGAGCGTCGAGCTCCTCCAGCACCTTGGGGAAGGTGCCGTTCGTCACCAGGAAGGTGGTCATCCCCCGCCGATGGCACTGTTCAATGAAAGCTCCCAGGTGCGGGTACATCGTCGGCTCCCCGGCCAAGGAGATGGCGACATGCCTTGGCATCCTGGCTTCCTCGTACATTGAGGTTTTGCAGCGCGCGTCGCCCTTGAAGCCGGTGACCATCAGCTTCTGTTCCGCGATCAGCTCCTCGAGCATCACCTCTGGGTCCTTCCAGCGCCGCTCCTCGCCCTCGAAACCCCGGACTCGCCAGCAGAACACGCACTCATGGGTGCAATCGTGCACCACCGGCGTCATCTGGAGGCAGCGATGGGAGCTCATCCCGTAAAACTCCTGCTTGTAGCAGTGCCGCTCGTGGAGCATGGATTGCTTCATCCAATGGCAGAGCTTGACGGCCGCGTGATCCCCGCTCAGGTGGTACTGCTGCTTCTCCAGTTTCTTCTTGAGCTCCTCTCTCATTTTCGGCACCTAGTATTCGAACAGGCTCTTCTGCTTGGTCTCCTCGTTCTGTCGTTCCGACTTCGGGGCCGGCGGCAACGCATCCAGCTTCACCGGCCTCAGGTCGTGCTCGTCGGACTCCCCGCTCCGCTTCTTGCCTAAGTCCTGTATGAGATGCTTGACAGCGCTGGAATCGACCTTGCTGTCTAAAAGGAAAGCGGCCTCCTCCTGCTCCAGATGGAGCTCCTCGGTGGTGGCCAGGCGGAAATCCTTGTTCTTCTGGTAAAGCCATTTGAAATAGGGCAGGATATCGTGGGTCGCCTGCTTCATCGAAGTATGGCAGCTGGCGCCGATCTTAAGCGATACGGACGAGCGGACCAGCCGATTGGCCTTGTTGCGCGACATCTTCATGAGGTACATCGGGAACTGGTAGCGGACGTAATCGTTGTAGGGACGGCTTTTCACGGCGCACACGCCGAAGCTCATCAGGTCGGAGGCGTACGCCCAGAAGCGATAGTACTGCCGTTTCGAGACCCGGCCCAGGAATATGTCCGCCCTGGCCAGCATGTCGAAGCCTCGCACCAGGTCCTCCGGCTCGTGATAGGCGTGGGGTAAGTTCTCCTCTATCCAGAGCAGATTGTGGCCGGGATCCTCCTGCATGTCCCGCATGGTATTCTTCGCCTTCATCGGGTTAGTGCCGTGGAATATCTCCGCCATAAGGTCGTAGTTGCTCTTCGCCGAGAGCCGGTTGTCGAGCATCAGCGCCTGCTCCTCCTTGATGTCGGGATTCCCCATGCCGATGGCCTGGAGGTCGTGGATCGCCGCCCTGAGGTCGCCGTTGCTGTTGTTGGCCAAAAGCTCAAGGACGCGGTCCGAGACGTTCAATCCCTGGTCGGCCGAGACCTTGCGGAGCACCATCTTCACCGTGGCCGTCTGGATCTTATTGAACCTGATCTGCAGCGTCTTCTCCTTTATCACCGAGCTCTTTCTGCTCAAGGCATAGAAGTCGTTGACGATAAGCACCAATGGCTGTTTGGTCTTGCTCACGATCTCGGAGAGAGCTGGCACGCCGCCATAATCGTCCTTTCCGAAGATATTGTCCGCCTCGTCCATTATGATGAGCTTCTTACGGCCCTCCTTCGTGGAGAGGTACTCGCCCTCGTTGGTGAACGTGTCGCTGATCGACGCCCGGCCAGCGATCTGGCGTATGCTGTCGCCGTCCCGGTGCTCCGAGGCGTTCATCTCCACCAGGCCCCAGCTCATATCATTTGCCAGGGCGATTGCCGAGGTGGTCTTGCCCACGCCCGGCGGGCCGAGCAATACGACCGCCCTCTTGAACGGGATGCCAGATTCCCACGAGACCCCCCATTCCTTGAGATCCTTGACGGCCTTCGGGTTCCCCACGACGTCCTTGAGCGACTTGGGGCGGTAGAGCTCGGTCCAATCATCGGACATTGGTGAACCAATCATACCATAGGTAATAAATGTGCTTGATGGGGCAAGAAAAGTACATGAAACTTTGCTGTGTGAGGCTCATTACCGCTAGTATCGCCAGTTTATCGAATCCTTTCAACTTCTCTTTAGCTCTTGAGCGGGACGGTTTTCCCGATATTCAATTGCTTTCTCCCTTCCAATCTTGTAACCATAATAGCTGAAAACCACCCCAACGACCGTGAAGACTAACATAAGGATTAAACCGGCGATTCCAAAAAGTAGTGCCGAGAGGACCAGCGAAATCGCAGTCAAGACAATATACAATCTCATCCTGGCTCTCCATTGATCACGAGTGACCGTGACCCTTGCAAGCATTAACCCCATCCACCAAGGACAATCATCATCAAAGATCAGGTATGGCTCATCATCCGCAATCGATGGCACTGTTCCAAGGTCTTTGTTAGACATCAGACCGATTCATCATTATTTCCTGAATATTTCAAGTCTATTCACAGGCAGATCATATTTGTTAGGAG
>JACXTO010000081.1 GCA_016919565.1 Methanomassiliicoccaceae archaeon
CGTGATGGCCAAGTCGGTCGACGAGAACTCGTTCTACCGCGCCGGCTCGCGGGGATTCCTCTGGATCAAGTACAAGAAGGAATACCGCTCGGAGATGACCGACACGGTCGATCTGGTGGTCGTCGGCGCCTACGCCGGAAGGGGCAGGCGTGCCGGGAATTACGGAGCGCTGCTGATGGCCACGTATAACGACCAGGAGGACGTCTTCGAGACGGTGTGCAAGCTCGGCTCAGGCTTCGATGACGCGACCCTGGCTGCTCTTCCGCAGCAGCTTGAAGCACATAAGCTGAAGGAGAAGCATCCCAAGGTGGTATCGAAGATGGAGGCCGACTACTGGTTCGAGCCGTCGATGGTGCTGGAGGTGTTGGGAGCGGAGATAACCGTCAGCCCGATCCATACCACCGCCTATGGCATCATAAGGAAGGACTCCGGTCTGGCGGTGAGGTTCCCGCGCTTCACCGGCCGCTTCCGCGAGGACAAGGAGCCCAGGGAGGCGACTACGAGCAAGGAATTGGAGAACATGTACTCCAAGCAGCTGAAGAAGGTCGAGTCCTAGACATGAAAAGGTTTATAATCGCGCCATTAATAGTGGCGGAATCATGGAGATTCAGCTGCTAGAGAAGGACAAGGACTCGATCAAGATCCAAATCAAGGAAGCTGATATGACTCTTATCTCTCCACTGGTGAAGGAACTTCTCGAGGACGAGATCGTCACCGAAGTGAAGTATACAGCAGCGACGCGCGAGGCCGGTCCGACGCTCTACGTGAAGGTCAGCAGCGGCAAGCCCCAGACGGCCCTGAAGCGCGCCACCAAGGTCATCTCGAACACGTTCAAAGAGGCCAGGGAAAAGCTGAACAAAGACCTGAAATGATAGACCATGGTCTCCTTCGAACTCGACACTTCTGAGCGCCTAATCGGGCTGGAAGTCTTTTACACCGACACCCCCGGTACCGGAGGCAAGGTCAAGAGGGAATGCCAGGACTTCCTGGTCGAGGAGATCTCCCGGTTCCCGCCGAGAGACGATGCTGGCAGGTTCGTCATTGCCAAGGTGACGTCAGAGAACTGGGAGACCAACCGGCTCATCCGCGTGCTGTCGCACCAATTGGGCATCTCGCGCTACCGCATCGGCTTCGCCGGGACGAAGGACAAGAGGGCGATCACATCCCAGCTGATGTCCTTCGAGGCGCCGCTGGGATCGGTCCAGGGGATCAGCGTCCACCAAGTGACGATCGCCGACGCCTATCGGGCGAAGAAGAACATGACCATCGGCGACCTGATCGGCAACCGCTTCCGCATACGGGTCCGCGATTGCGCATTGGAGGGCGAGCAGCTCCGGTCGACCGTGGCAGCGACGGTCTCCGAGCTCGACAAGCTGAGGGGATTCCCCAACTTCTTCGGGGTACAGCGCTTCGGCTCGTTGAGACCGATAACGCACATCGTGGGGAAGCACATCATCAAAGGCGAGTTCGAGAAGGCGGCCATGGCATACGCGGCGAATCCAGTTCCAGCGGAGAACGAGGAGGCGCGCGAGGCCCGACGATTCATCCAGGAGACGCACGATTTCTCCGAGGGGCTGAATAGGCTGCCGAAGGCGCTCATGTTCGAGCGCATCGTCGTCGGCCACCTGGCTCAAAGGCCGGACGACTTCCCTGGGGCAATAATGGCGATGCCCCGCAACCTGCAGATGATGTTCGTGCACGCGTACCAATCGTACCTGTTCAATCGCATCCTGAGCGAGCGTATCCGCCGCGGAATGCCGCTCAACGAGCCGCTCGTAGGGGACGTGGTGCTGCCGGTCGACAAGGACGGCCTGCCGGACCACGACAAGTACATCCCGGTGACGAAGGCGAACCTGGACCTGGTGGCCACGCAGGTGAGAAATGGGCGCGCGTACGTCAGCGTCGTGCTCTTCGGCTCGGAGAGCGAGTTGGCGAAAGGCGTGCCTGGGGAGATCGAGGCTGCGATCGTCGCAACGGAAGGGATCGACCGTCAGGACTTCATCGTGCCGATAATCCCAGAATGCAGTTCCACCGGCAGCAGGAGGGAGATCGTCGCCAAGTACTCGGAGCTTTCCTATTCAGTGAATTACCGTGACCTGGAGATAGGCCTGGCGCTGGGGAAGGGATGCTATGCCACCACCTTCCTTAGGGAGATAATGAAGGTCGACGCGATCGAGAGCGACCGCGCCGTATACCTGGAGTCGTTCCAGGATGCCGAGCCCCCCGAGCAAACGGACTAAAGGCGGGAGAAGTCCCTCTGCTGGGCCTCTTCCTTCTCCGGCTGCTCCTGCTCTTCCTTCTCCTCGACCTGCTCCTCGATCTCTTCCTCTTCCCTCTGCTTCTTCGGTCTTGCAGTCCCAAGCGAGGTCTTGCACCTCGGGCACACGCCGGACGACTTGCACTCCCGACACAGCACAGCGCTGCAGCCGGGGCACTTCATCACCGCGATGCCGCCGTGGAACAGGCAGCGCCGCCCCTTGAAGTCACCCCCCTCCGCCGCAGCGGTGCGCGTCTCCTCCTTCCTCTCGTCCTTGTAGAAGTTCGACTTCAGGTCCGGGTTGGCATAGGTCGAACGGCGCTGCCTCGGCCTCTCCTCCCTCGCCTCAACCCGCTCGGTCGCTCGATCCACCAGGTTCCTCGGCTCTCCTTCCTCGTCGGCGTCGATCTCGACCTGCTCCACCTCTGGCTCCGCCTCCTTCACCCTTACGGGCGAGGCGCGCTGCCCCTTGCTCTTGAAGGAGCGCACCATGAACATCAGCTGCCTAGCGGTGAGGATGCCCACGCCCAGGTTCTCCATGATGCCGATGACCGACCGCTTCTCGTCCGGCAAGCTCAGCGTCTTCCGGAGCAGCTTCTCCGTCTCCGGGTCCACCGGCATGGAGCGGATATCCATCTTGTTGACCTGCTCGATGTAGGCCAGCAGTTGCTTGCCTTCGATCATGTCTGGGACCTTCATATTGAAGACCACGTCGGCCAGCTTTAGGCCGTGCCTCGCCACCGCCGGCGAGCGGTAGGCGGCCATCAGCACCCTCCTTGACTCCTCCTCGTACCTATCCAGCTCCGCCTCGCCCAGCGAGGCGACGCTCATCGACACCGGCTCCTCCAGGAAGGCGAACACCTCATCCAGGTGCGAGTAGGGGATGCCGCATTCCCGGAACGCATCCTCCTTGCTGATCTCCGCCCCGATGCGGTTCTCAGCCTCAAGCACCTTCATGGCGTAATCCGCGATCTCGTCCTGGCGGACGCGCTCCTCGGCGATCTTCCTTCCCTCGACCGCCGACTCGAGCGACGGGTTGAGCTCCAATGCCTTATCGAAAGCGCGCATGGCAAGATCGTTGGAGCGCAGCCGCAGCAGCACCAGACCCTTGCCGCTCCAGAGGAAGGGGTCGCTCGGCTCCATGCCGATGGCGTTGTCGTAGCTCCTCAGCGCCTCCTCGTCCTTGCCGAGCTTCTCCATCAGCACCGCCCGGTTGGCCCAGGCCTTCCTGCCCTGCGGGTCGAGCTTCAGCGAATGATCGAGGGCGTCGGCGGCGCGCTCGATGTCGCCGGTCTTGGCGTAGATGCCGCCGAGGCGCGCCCACAGAGCGGCGTCCTTGTCGTCGTAGCTGATCGCCCTCTGATAGTTCTCCAGCGCATCCTGGTTCCGCTCCAGCTCCTCTAACGCTCTCGCTTTGGAGCTGTAGATGAGCAGGTCCTCGACGCCATAATCGATGGCATGATTGTAACAGGCGATGGCGTTCTCCGGCTGTCCTAGCTTGGAGAGGACCAGTCCCTTGTACTTCCAGGTCGGCCCGTTCCTCCGGTCCAGCTCCAGCGCCTTGTCGAACGCCTTGACCGCTTCCTCGAACCGCTCCAGCGATGCCAGCGCCCTTCCCATGTCCGAATGGTATTGAGCGACGTCCGGCGCGACGTTGACGCAGCGCTCGAACATCTCCAGAGCCTCGGTGAACGACCGCATCAGCAGCAGCGCGCGCCCCTTGTTGTCCAGGGTGCGCATGTCCTCCGGGTCAAGGCGATGGGCGGCGTCGAACGCCTCGACCGCTTCCTCGTAACGCTGCAATCCGATGAGCGCCAGTCCCTTCTTGTTGTAGATCACCCGGTCATTCTCGTCGATCGCCAGCTCTGCATCGTATTCGGCCACGGCCTCCTCGAGCCGACCGAGCTTCTCCAGCGCGGACGCCTTATCGATGTGAGCATGCCGGTTCCGCGGGTCGATCGACAGCAATGCGTCGCTAACGTCGACAACGGCCGCGTGGTCCTCCTTCTCGATCACCGCGGCCTTCTTCGATTCCAATGTGATGATGTTCTTAGGATCGAGCTCGAGCGCGCGATCGTACGATCTGATGGCGCCGTCCAGGTCCTTGAGCTCGTGCGAGGCGACGCCTCGGTCCACCCAGGCGCTGGCATTGGTCGCGTCCAGCTTGATGATCTTGTCCGCGACGGCCACCACCTCCTCATGCCTGCCCAATACCTTGAGGGAGTCCTTCTTCGCCTCGAAGACCCCGATCTCCTTCGGGCCGGACCCAATCGCCTGGTCGAACGACTGCACCGCCTCCTCGTGCCGACCCAGCTTGGCCAGGACCTTTCCCCTGCGGACGTGGAGGAAGTGATTGTTCTGATCGAGCGATAGCGCCAGGTCGTAGCAGCCCAGCGCCTCCTCCTCCCGTCCCAGCGCCTCCAGCGCCACGCCCTTGGACAGCCATAGGTTCTTGTCCGCGGAATCTAACTGGATCGCCTGGTCGTAGCAGACCACCGCCTCCTCATAACGGTGCAGGCTCTCCAGCGCCAGTCCTTTCGAGTACAGCAGCTGCTTGTCCTCCGGCATCAGCTCCACGGCGCGGGAGAACGCCTCCACCGCCTCCTCGTTGCGGACCAGGGAGAACAGGCTGTCCCCCCTCACCCGCCAGAAGGTGATGTTGCCCGGGAACAGCTCCACGCCCGAGGTGGCCCGGTCCAATGATTCATCGTACCGCTGCTTGGTGAAATAGGCCACGGCAAGGTCGGCCAGGATGTCCTCGTCCTTCGGGTCTATGTCCAGGATCCTAAGGTACACCTCGATGGCGTCGTCCTTCCGGCCCAGCCGGTCCAGGGCGACGGCCTTGTCCTCCAAAGCCTCCTTGTTCTGGGGGTTGAGGGAGACTATCCGCTCGCAGCTCGCCAGGACGTCCTTGTCCTGCCCGAGGTGCTTGTGGCACTCCTTGATGGCCATCAGAGCGCTCTCCCGGCTGGGATCGAGCTTATGGCAGCGCTCCAGCGGCCTGATCGCCTCCTCGTATTTGCCAGTGAAGTAGAATGCCATCCCCAGGTCGTACAGGGTGTTGGCATCCTCCTGGTGATGGGAGATGGTGTCCGCCGCCACCTTGATGACCTCATCATGATGCCCGAGCTCCTTGAGGGCGCTCCGCTTCCTCTCCAGGAGGTCCCGGTCCTTGGGTGCGAACGCCAGCGCTTCCTCGACGGCGTGGAGCGCATCCTCATGGCGATCCAGCTTCATCAGCGCCCCGATCATCAATGAATGCACCAGTAGGTCGTCCTTCTTGATCGCGAGTATCTTCGCTGCGCAGGCGACCACATCCTCATGGCGGTCCATCTGCCGCAGCATCTTGCAGCGTCCCTCGAGGCCGTCGATGAAATCCGGGTCGATCTCCAGCGATCGGTCGTAGGCCTTCAGCGCCTCATCGTACCGCTCCATCATCTCGAGCAGGGAGGCGACCTCGATCCAGGAATGCTTGTCAGCAGGGTTGGACCGCAAGGCCTCCTTGTAATGCTGGATCGCCCCCTGGAAGTCCTTGCTCTCGCGCAAGGAGCGGGCGCGGTTGAGATGAGCGATGAAGTTCCTCGGCTCGATCTCCAGGACCTTCTGATAGGATAGCCCGGCCTCGTCGTATCGATTCAGGAGCATCAGCGACTTGCCTTTTTCGATCAGTGCCAGCGCATCCTTCGGATCTGCGGCCACGGCCTGGTCGAAGGCAATGACCGCATCGGCGTAGCGTTCCTTGGCCATCAGCGCCTCGCCCTTCCTCCTGAGCCAAGTTCCCTTCTCATTAGACCTCTCGGCCAGGATGTCGTACACGGCCGGGTCGTTGGGGTCGATCTCGATCACCCGCTTGAAGCACTCGATGGCCGGCATGCTCCTTCCCGCCCGGTCCAATATCCAGCCCTTCTCCATCCATAGGGTCTTATCGGAAGGGGTTCGGGCAAGAGACCAGTCTATGACAGATATCGCGTCCTCCACCGCTCCGGTCGAGGCTGTGGCGCGCGCCCTGGCGATAACGGCCGAGGTGTTGTTGGGCATGTACATCAGGGCCCTGTCCGCCGCATTGGCTGCCTCATTGCTATCGCCCATGCGAAGCCATGATTCGCTGAGCCGCGCATAGATGTCAGAGTATTCCTGCCGGTGCGTGACCGCGTTCGGGTCTGGAGCCCCCTCCTGCAGCTCGTCTCGAGCCCTGATCAGCGATTCCCTGGTGATGCTGAGCTCCGGCCCTTCAATCGTTTTCTGCGCCTTCTTGAGCGCTTTCAATTCCCTGTCCGTCAATGAATCGAGAAATCCCATCCGATAACCCTCTTGGCATGCGTTAATGCGGTACTCCGCTCAAATATCTTTTCTACTGAATACAGAATTCGGACCGGCAGGCCAGCAATCGACTTATGATGTCAGACAGAGGAAATGCCGGTGCTTCTGTGATAGAGATTAGTGCTGGTCGATTATGTTTCGAGTTGTTAACCCGCTTCGAAATTTATAAATATTGTATGACACATTAAGTTGTTTTGTCTGACGTAAGTCGGACGAAGCACTAAACGCCTTTGGATGGGATGCACGTAAACGCCTTAAGGGATGGGAAGCGCAATGAGGACGAAGCTAGAAGACATCTATGTGGAAGGATTGGAATTCGAACCAGAGGTCGTCGCCTGGATGAAGTCGCACAGTGTTCATGAGATCAAGGCCCTGGCGGAAGAGGTCGAGGAGCACGGCGAGGATTCGAGCGAACTCAGGGAGTTCTACAAGGAGCTTCGCACGATCGAGAAGGATTGGGCAAAGCACAAGGTGAACGGACACTACCACCCGGACCACTCCACGAATTCCTAAGAAAGACGGATAAAACGCGAGAGGGGTTTCCCACTGCAACCCCTCTCGTATCCCTTCAATCGGTCGATTACCTTACTTCGTTATCGCAGTTCTCCGGCACCTTCTACGA
>JACXTO010000082.1 GCA_016919565.1 Methanomassiliicoccaceae archaeon
GAGCGAAAGGCTGGTGACCCGGTTCGAATCCGGCCTGATCGCCGACATCCAATCCCCGGACCTCGAGACCCGCGTGGCAATACTGGACAAGAGGATCAGGACCGAGGAACTGAACGTGCCCCGGGATGTGCTGACGTTCATCGCCGAGGTCTGCAAGGACAACGTTCGCCAGCTGGAAGGCGGCCTGAACCGGGTAGTGGCGTTCTCATCCCTGATGAAATCGACCATCCGATTGGAGCTTGCGCATGAGATCCTCCGGGTCGAGAGCAAGGTCCAGAAGCCCCCCTCACAGAAGACGGAGCTTGTCAACGGGCGCAGCTACCTCTTGGAGGAGGAGAAGCCTGACATCGGCCACCGAATGCTCGCGTCCAA
This sequence comes from Methanomassiliicoccaceae archaeon, assembly GCA_016919565.1. Lineage (GTDB taxonomy): Archaea > Thermoplasmatota > Thermoplasmata > Methanomassiliicoccales > UBA472 > FEN-33. The sequence continues at coordinate 373 of JACXTO010000082.1, forward strand.
GGTCAGGGAGGGCTATAGCGGGCTGGGCATCGTTCGGAGCAACCCGAAACTGCTCCGGGGGAAGATGGGGAGTACCAATCTTCAGCTCCTCTGGCTCACGGACCACGAGTCGAAAGAGGAAAAGACCATCCCGCCGACCCTGGAGCGGATCATCGCCATTATCGAGGAGTTCATGGCAGAGAACAAGCGTTCCATCGTTCTTCTCGATGACGTGCAGTACCTGATCGGCAACACCAGTTTCGACGGTGTCATCCGCTTCCTGCGCATGCTCGTCGATCAGGTTTCCGAGCGGGATGCGATCTTCCTGCTCTCGGTTAACCCGGAAGCTCTAAAGATGCAGGAGAGGTCGATCTTGGAAAGGGAAATGGAAGTCATCAAAGCTTCCGGCTTGGACTAAAGGTGCTTGGATTCCGCCTTGAACTCGATCAATCGCTCCAGCGCCATCTCGTACTTCTTCTGCCGATGAGCGTTGCCCGCCTCCTTGAGGAGTTTCACCAGCATCGTCACGTCCTTGCCCTCGGCCTTCGCCTCCAATAGCAAGCTCTTTGCCTTCTTCAGCTCGATGGTGAGGATGTCTGGCAGGGTCTTGAGGATCTCATCGTTGCCCTTCCGTGCAAGTATCCCCATCATGCTCCAATCGCCATGCTCGCCGGCGTCCTTCGCTTCGATGAGGAGCTTGCGCGCCTCCCGGACGTCCACGTAGAACCTCTCGCTGCTCTGGATCAGCTCCTCCAATCCCTCGCAGAGCTCGTTGGCCTCGACATACTTGCCAGTGAGCTTCTCCGCCTGCTTCTTCCCGTTGGCGGATTCCCTGAACGCTCCTTCCAGGTCGCCGACGGCCCTCTTCTCACCTATCAGTTTGATGCTGTCCAGCAACGGCGCCGGGTTCGAGTTCAGTGATTTCGCGACCTTCGCCAGCCTCTCCAGATACTCTATGTCGCGATCTAGGGTGCTGTTCAGGACCAAGAGGATGCTCGCCTTGCACTCCTTTACGTAATTGACTGCCAAAACGACGTCATTGTCCTTTCCCGCTCGGACCGCCTTGTCGATCAGCCTTCTGCCCTCGGACACGCTCATGCCGTATTCGTTCGCCAGTGCCAATAGCGGCTTGACGCCCGCCACCAGCTCGGGGAACTGCTTGCGCATGGCTTCCTGGTTCATCTTCTCCTTCTCGATCGATGGATCCACGGGTGGCGGTGCTGGTGAAGTTGCGGGCTGAGTTGGCGCCTTGGCCCCGGTGCCATCGGGCTCGAACTGCGCCCCGCAGCTCGGGCAGGACTTCGCCTCCGCGGAAACCATCGTGCCGCAAGCGGGGCATTGGATCTCGGCGATCTCTTCGATGACGAACTCCACTCCACACTTGGGGCATTTGGAGACCTCTCCCTTGATGTGAACGCCGCACTCGGGGCAATCGAACTCGAACTCCTCGCTCTCGTTGCCCGATGAACCTGCGATTCTATCTTCAGTCAATTGGACCCACCGGCACTGGGAACACTACCCAAATGTTCGCATAAATAATTGTCGTTGAGAACATTCACTGCTGAGAACGGCGCCTCGCCGGCTTGGCATTGGCGAGCATCCTCTGCATCTCCTTTGCCCCTTCCTCAGGGTCTGGCGTCTCGGAGATGATGGTGACGTCGAGCTTGCCGTCCCTGATGCAATCAGCGAAAAGGGAGAAGTCGGGCTGCTTGCGATCGAGCGGCAGATGCCTCCTCTCCCCCGCCTCGGTGAACTCTATGCACGAGAAATGGCAATGCAGTGGGCCATCGTGGATCCGACGATACTCGTCGAGCACCTTCTGGAAATCCTCGATGGTGCGCATCCCCCCGCCGCTGCGAGCGTGCAGGTGGCCGAAATCGATGACCGGGACGACACCATCGACCCGGTCCATTACCGCGCGCACCTCATCCAGCGTCCCCCAGGCGACCTTCTTTCCCCCGGTCTCGAGGCCGAGCAAGACCTCGTCAATCCCCTCGGCCCTCATCCTATCCCGACAGCTGGAAACGCCCTTGATCACCTGCTCGGTGCACCCTTTCCGGTCGCCGCCGCGGCTGACCCCGGCGTGCATGACGATCACCCTGGCGCCGAGCCAGTGGGCGATCCGCGCCGTGAGCAGGACCCATTCCCCGCTCTTCCTCACCGTCTCCTCGCTCTGCGAGTTGAAATTGATGTAGTAGGGCGCGTGGGCGCTCAGGATCAGGCCCAGTTCCCGCGCCTTCCTGCCCGCCTCCAAGGCGGTGCTCTCCTGCATCCGGGCCTGACGGACGAACTGCATCTCCAAGGCTGTGAACCCGGCGGCGTGGGCTCGCTCCACCGCGTCGATCGGCCCCTTGCTCCCGACCGGATATCCAGCCGGACCTACCCGGATCATCGGCTGAGGAGGGGACGCCGGGATATTTAGGTTTGCCGCGAAGCGCCATGCCTGATCCGCTCCGACCAACATGCAATGAAAAGGTTAAGTCGGGCGCGGACATTAATCGAAACGGGTAGCGCATGAAGATCGAGAGCGTGCACATCGAGAAGCCTGAGGACGTGAACGTGATCATCGGGCAATCGCACTTCATCAAGACGGTGGAGGACATCTATGAGGCGCTGGTCAATGCCGTCCCTGGCATCAAGTTCGGCATGGCCTTCAGCGAGGCGTCGGGAGCGCGATTGGTGCGGGCGGACGGCACCGATCCGGAGCTCAAGACTTGCGCCGTTGAAAACATCAAGCGGATCGCGGCCGGCCATGTCTTCCTCATCGTGATGCGCGACGCCTATCCCGTGAACGTCCTGAACCGCATCAAGGCGGTGCCCGAGGTCTGCAACATCTTCTGCGCGACCGCGAACGACCTCGAAGTGGTAGTTGCGGAATCCTCTAAAGGGCGCGGCGTCATCGGGGTCATAGACGGTCAAGGGCCGCTGGGAGTGGAGAACGATGAAGACGTCAAAGAAAGGAAAGAGTTCCTCCGCAAGATCGGATACAAGCGCTAAAGAGATGGAGGATGTACTGGACGAGTACGAGCAGAGCGCCAAGTACTACGACGTTTGGTACGAGGACTTCACCGAGGACATCGAGTTCTACCATACCTTGGCGAAGCGGACCAGCGGGCCGATATTGGAGCTGATGTGCGGCACCGGCCGCGTCATGATACCGTTGGCCGACGCGGGCTTCGAGATCACTGGAGTTGATCGTAGCCCGGCGATGCTCGACGTCCTCAGCGCCAAGCTCGACCTGATCGGCGGAACGGTGGAAAAGAACATCGACGTAATTCAGGGCGACATTCGCACCTTCAAGACGAAGAAGCGTTTCCGTTTCGCGTTCATACCGTTCAACTCGCTGTTGCATCTGCTCAACCGCCACGACATGGAGGCTGCGCTGAAGAACATCCATTCTCATCTCGTCCCCGGAGGATTGCTGTCGCTCAGCGTCTTCAACCCCCGGCTGGACCGGCCCGAGAACCTGGTCCGCCATCGGGGAACGAAGATCACCTCGAAGGGCGAGGTCATCTCCAAGTTCGAGGCGCAGGCGTTCAACAGCGCCACCCAGAGCACCACCATCCACTACTTCTACGACATCTCCCGGCAGGACAAGGACATCAGGAGGGTCACGACCAGCCTGACCCTGCATATCATGTTCTATCAGGAGGCGGTCGAGCTCCTCAGCCGATGCGGCTTCGAGGTGGTCGAGACCTACGGCGATTATGCTTTCTCTCCTTACAGGAAGAGCAGCGAGCTGATGGCGTTCGTGGCAAGGAAGATCTGAGATGGACCTTGGACCGATCGACCTCGACCACACCCTCTCCTGCGGACAGGCGTTCCGCTGGAAGAAGCGGGATGGGCGATGGAGCGGGATCGTCGCCGGCGAGGAGGTCGTCCTGGAGCAGGATGGCGACGAGATCGATGTCCAGACCGGTCTTTCCGAGAGAGAGCTTCGGGACTACTTCCGCTGCGATGACGACATCACCAGCATCTTCAAGGAGATCGGAAAGGACCGATACGTTGCTGGACTGCTGCGCAAATACCAGGGGCTGAGGATTCTTCGCCAGGACCCGTGGGAGTGCTCCGCCTCCTTCATCCTGGCGACCTATGCCAATGTCCCGCGCATCATCCAGATGGTGGAGAATGTGTGCCGCACCTTCGGCACTCGATTACCAGAGGGATCGTATGCCTTCCCGACCCCTGAGCAGATCATAAAGAAGAGCGATGAGGCAGGGACGTGCGGACTGGGATACCGCTGCGCACGGTTCGTGCAGTTCGCCCGAAGCGTTCACCTAGGTGAGATCGATTTCAATATGCTGAAGCGAGCAAGCTACCAGGATTGTGTTGACGGCCTCATCCGGTTCGACGGCATCGGAAACAAGGTGGCGGACTGCGTGGCGATCTTCAGCCTCGATCATCTAGAGGCATTCCCGATCGACGTGCGGATCGGCAGAGCTATCGAGCAACAATATGAGGTGCAAGGGAGTTATCGCAAGGTCAGCGAATGGGCGAGGCAGCATTTCGGTCGCTACGCCGGCTACGCCCAGGAGTATATCTACTACGATCAGGATGCCAGGAACCGGTCTGTCAGCAGAAGGCGATGATCATTCGATCCTGCAGGTGACGCATTGCGGTGCCCGGACCCCGGTGCGGGTCTCGTACACCTTAACAAGCATGCCGCTCTTCTTCACCATCTCGCATATCCTGCAGGTCTCGGTGACGATGTCGGAGCCGTTCACCATGCGGACCGCGGCGACCTCGACCTCCTTCCTGAAGTCCTCGTACTTGCCGCTGTTCTCGATCTCCTTGCTGGTACCGCGTTTCGCTTTGAGATACTGCGAGATGGCAGCATCGGTGACGCCGAATCGCCTCGCTACCTCGGCTTGGCTGAAATTGTGCTTGTCAACAAGTTCGCGAGCTAGCTCACGTCGAATGGAAGGAAGGACGTACCAAACGATCAGCTCACACGGTATCTTCATGGAACCTAGCAGGAGTTTAACGATATTTAACACTTATTAATTCGTTTTCCATAACAGGTAGATGAATGAGATGCTGGCTATTGCTCGATGCTGGGATATCGCCTTGGATTTGGGTTCATCGCGTTGCCGCTCGAGAACGGCACGAATGCTCTGAGACACCGCATATCCCTATGGGTTAAATATTCACAATAGTTACCTCAATGCTAAAATGCCCCTCGCGTGATAGGGGCGCAACGGATGTGTGTACGGATGCCAATCGATGAGGTCGTCGTCTCCCGCAAGATCGTTGAACGCTTCGCCAGGGAATTCGTTTCCGATCTGGACGTGGACGTTATCATAGCCGGCGCGGGGCCTGCCTCGCTCACTGCCGCGAGATACCTGGCCAAGGCCGGTCTCAGGGTCATCATATTCGAGAGGAAGCTCACACCTGGCGGAGGGATGTGGGGCGGCGGGATGACCTTCCCCATCATCGTCGTCCAGGAGGAATCGAAGCAGCTGCTCGAGGAGATCGGCGTGAAGCTGGAGACCTCCGGCGATGGCTATTACACGGCGGATTCGGTCGAGGCGAGCGCGAAGCTCATCGCGTCGGCGATCGATGCTGGTGCGAGGCTCTACAACACCATCTCGGTGGAGGACGTCATGATCCGCCAGGACCGGATCTGCGGCGTCGTGATCAATTCCAGCGCGGTCGAGGTGGCCGGCCTGCACGTCGACCCGCTCGCCGTTCGAGGGAAATACGTCATCGATGGCACGGGGCACCCGGCCGAGGTGGTGCACGTCGTCGTCAGGAAGGTCGGTAAGCTCAACACGCCGACCGGGAAGATCGAGGGCGAGAAGAGCATGTGGGCCGAGATGGGCGAGATGATGACCGTCGAGAATACGATGGAAGTATACCCTGGCCTCTTCGTCACCGGCATGGCATGCAACGCGGTGATGGGCGCGCCTCGCATGGGACCGATTTTCGGGGGCATGCTCCTCTCCGGTCGGAAGGTAGCGGACCTGATACTGGAGAAGGAGAAGGCCGACGGCATCTGGAACAAGAAGACCGAGAAGTGATCAGACATCGCCTGGGTGGGTCTTCTCGTAGAACTCCTGCAGCTCCCACTCCTGCGTTCCGCCGATCTGCCCTTCGCGGATGGTCATGTTCAGCAAGCGGATGCCCTCGGCCATGACGCGCTTGACCTCCTTTCCGCCAACGATATCGTAGACGTAGAGGTCCCTGCCCTTCTTCCGGCCCTTGAACGCACCGAGCATCTCCGCGCCTTGGAATGCCACGTACTGCCACGACCCGAACCGCTCCCGGATCAGCGGATACAGCAGGTAGGACAGGTTGTCCATTGGGGTGAGGACGAACTCGTCCTTGGGCAGGACTATCTTCTTCTCGGCGTCGACGGCGAGCATCCAATGGACCGCGTCGTCCCCCTCGACCAGGAAGCCCTTGATCAGGACGCCGTCGTCCTCCAGCCCCGCCAGTATGTCCCTGAGATCGCGCATGCGCAGCTCGAACTTCATGAAGCGTGCGAGATTCTCGGCGCTCATCAGCCCGAAGTTCTCGAAAAGGTTTCGGACGACTGCCTTCCGCGCCTCCGCCTGCTCCATCTCCAGCTCCGGCACCGCCCGGAAGCGGTTGGCGCCGTCCAAGTAGATGCAGCTGCCCAGGTAGAGCTTGCGCATGGCCTCGTGCGTCCTCTTCTCCCCGACCGGGCTCAGGTCGAAGAGCCGGCGGCGAGAGACCGCTCCTTCGTTTTCCAGCATGGCCAGCAAAGACCGCATGTCCTGGTCGGCCTCCACGCCCTTGGCCGCCCTGTACAGTGATGCCTGCCCGATGGTGGTGTAGGTCGAGAACTCCGGTATGGAGGTGGCGCGGATCAGCATCCCCTGCTCGTGCAGCTTCTTGAGCGACACCTTCACCCTGGTGCGGATGAACGCCTCGCCGTCCGAGCGCAGCGAGCCCAGGCGCTTCACGGCTGCGAGGACGTTATCGTGCTTCTTGGCACCGGCCACCCTCTGCTTCTTGAGGACGTAGGCGAGGACCTCCGCCTTGCTCAGCACCCGGGGGACCAGGCGGCCCTTGGCGAAGTAGGTGCCGATGCGGAAGTACCCCTCCCCCTCGAGGATCTTTGCGACCTCCGGGTCGATCTCCTCCGTCGCCTTGCCAAGCACCTCTCGCAGTCGCACGATGTCCAGGCCGGTGAGCTTGGAGTATTCCATCACCTCGTCCAGCGCCTTCAGTGCCCCCGGGAGCATGGCCGGGTCGTCCAGGTCGAGCGAGCGGACGTCGACGCAGCCGCTCATGTTCCATTTCTCCAGCGCGCCGACCAGGCGCCCGTTGGCTATGATCGGGAATACCCACGAGTCCCCGAAGCGGGAGGCGATCTCCGCCCACATCGGCTGCACCTCCGGGTCATAGAGGGAGACGACCTTCACTCCCTCCTCCTCTGCTCTGAACGAGCTGAGCTTGGGCCGCTCCTCAGGCATGAGGTACATCTCCTGCCCGATGTCGCCGACCGTGATCACTTCGACGTTCAGCTTCGCAAGCGCCGAACGGACCTCGTTCGGCTGGAAGCCAGTGTATGTGGTGATGGCGTAGAAGGGGATCGGACCGTAGGCCTTGACGAACCTCTCCACGATGGCGAGCACCGCGTCCCCTTCGTAATCGGCCACCTCGTAGGGGATGTAGGTGTTCTCCCTGGCCCAGTCCTCTCCCTCCTCGTAACGACGCACAATGTAGGCGTTGCGGTCCAGACGGTCCACGCTCTCCTTGACCTGCTCCTTGTCCAGGCCGAGCTCGGAGACCAGGCCGCGCATCGACAACCCGCCGTTGGCGCCGAGCACGTCCAGGATGCGCTTGTCGAGCGAGGTCAGGCTCGCATTGCGATAGGCGGCCACGTACATCGGCGCGTCCTCGGCCAAGATGTAGCGCACCCGGCCGCGGTAGAAGCGGCCGAGCAGCACGCTGCCTTCGGTGCGCATCCTCTCCCAGGACGACATGTCGAACCCTTTGATCCGCCGGAACAGGTCCAGCTGCATGCCGACCTCACCGAAGAATCGGAGCGCCTCCTCGACCGACGCGAACGGCCGGTTGAGCTTGGAGCGGCGGTAGCTCTCGACGCTGCGATGGTCGTAGACGTCCTGGCCAGCGCTGCGCAGCCTCAGATGGTCTCGCTTCAGCATGTACTGGGCATGCTCCGATACCAGGAACCGCCCCTCGTCCAGCACCTCCTCGGACACCAGGGCGGAGACGGCCTGGCGGACCGCTGCCTCGTCCTGTCCCAAGGCGAAGGCGATCTCCTCCACCGAGGCGGGGCCGAAGGCGGACAGGTGCTGCGAGATCGCCCTGTCCAGGGCCTTCTCCATTTCGATCGGCTCCAGCTCCCGGCGGGCGTAGCGCCATTTGCCGCCCCGGTGGGACGTCCGGCCGACGGCCTGGACCGTCTCCAGGACATGGAGCGACCGGACGATCTTGTCGGCATCAGTTTGCAGCAATTCCGATAGCTCGTTCGCCGTCCTCGGCCGGTCGAGTGCTTCCAGGACCCGCTCGTCCGCCTCCCCCAGCACCCTTTCTCGACGGAATATCGTACCATATACCGGCAGGTCCTCGGCGGCGACGAATGTGGCATCGTCTGCGTAGACGGATGCGATCCTCCCCTCCTCCAGCAGTTCCGACGACCAGCCGTCCATCACGCTCTTCTCCTGAGCGGAATAGGGATAGACGCTCCTCCCCCTCTCCTTGAAGATGTGCAATGGTCCGGTGCGCTCCAGCAGTTCGACGATCTCCTCCTTGCTCTCCGCCCTTCCCCGCTTCCGCCTGAA
>JACXTO010000083.1 GCA_016919565.1 Methanomassiliicoccaceae archaeon
ATCCGGAGGCGAGCAGGCTGAACCCCATGTTGAGCATGTAGACCAGCAACCCCAGCCCGAGGAGGCCGTAGACGATGGACGGCACCCCGGCGAGATTGTGCACCACTAGCCGCAGGGAGTTCTTGAACAGCGAAGAGGATTGGTATTCGACGATGTAGACGGCGGTGAGCACGCCAATCGGTACCGCGAACGCCATGACCAGGCCCATCAGGATCAGCGTCCCGGCGATGGCAGGGAATATGCCCCCGGCCGAATAGTTGTTCCTGGGGACCTCAGTGAGGAATTCCCAGGATATGCCCCCGATGCCATTCCAGACGATGTATCCGACCAGCACGAGCAGTATCAGGACCACGATCGCCCCGGCGGCCCGGAACAGGGAGAAGAACACCTGCTCCTTCCTCCTCCTGCGAGACAGGCTCATTTGTAGGCCTCCGCGTAGCGGTGCATCAGCCAGTCGGCGATGATGTTGATCGCGAATGTCAGGAGGAACAGCAACAGACCGATCGCGAACAGCGCGTGGTAGTGGGTTGTGCCGGCGGCCACCTCGCCCACCTCGATGGCGATGGTGGCGGTCATGGTCTGTCCGGATTGGAATATGTTGAAGGTGAGGGCGGTCGCGTTCCCGGTGGCCATCAGGACCGTCATGGTCTCGCCCACCGCCCTGCCGATGGATAGGACGATGGCGGCGACGATCCCGGGCATGGCCGCGGGGAGGATGACCTTGCGGATGGTCTCCCAGCGGGTCATCCCAAGCGCGAGAGACGCTTCCCGCAGGCTCCTTGGCACCGCGTTGATGGCGTCCTCGGAAAGGCTGACCATTATGGGGATCATCATCACCGCTAGCATGACCCCGCCGTTGAACAGGTTGAGAATGGTGGTGGGGTGGAAGATATCATTGATCCATTGAGATAGGATGACAAGAGCGAAGAAGCCGTATACCACCGAGGGGATGCCTGCCAGGACCTCGATGGCCGGCTTGAGCACCGCCTTGACCTTGGGATGCGCTATCTCGGCAAGATAGATCGTGCAGCCGAGCCCGATCGGTATCGCGATCACGGCTGACACCATGCTCACGAGCAAGGTGGACACGAACAACGGCAGCACGCCATAGAGAGGATACTCGTTCGTAGGGTCCCAGCGGGTTCCCAGGAGGAAGGAGTCGAGGGGCACCTGTCCAAAGAAGGGCAGGGCGTTGGATAGCAGGAAGACGAAGGTCGCTCCAAGCACGAAGATCGAAAAGGCGCTGGCCATGATCAGGACGCTGCGAACGCCATATTCGTTCACCGAGCGACTGGCCGACCTTCGACTGCGCACCCGCCCCATCATCAGGCAATCGACCTCCCATATGAAACTTTTTTCGGGAGACGGGCCGACGACCGCTCGGCCGATGCCCTCCAAGTGGAAGCTGACCCAGAGGCCAAGTGGCGTTGACAAAGAGCGGGATTAGAATGTGAAGATCGAGAACTCGATCCGTAATTGTGAATAGAAAGGAATTGGGTAAGAGGTTTTTCAGCGTTCATCTCTCGCCTCCCTCAGAAGCCCAGCTTGGCCCGCTGCGAGGCTAGGACATCCGAGGGCAGAGCATAGAAGCCGATGGCGCCTGCCACCTTCTGTCCCTTATTGGCGTCCAGGATCCAGTTCATCCAATGCCAGATAGCACCTTCGGGTGTTCCGTCCGTGTACAGGTAAAGATACCTGGCAATGTCATAAGATCCGTTGAGCACTGCGGTCGCGTCCAGAGGCGAGTACGCCGGCAAGGCGCTGGTCTTCTTGATCATCAGCACGTCGATGCCGGTTACGCCATTGACATACCCGATGCCCACGTAGCCAATTCCGCCGGAGTCTATCTTGACCGCGTCGACTATTGCGGCGTTGCCGGTCATCATCTGCATGTCCACAGAGTAATTGCCGTTCACCAGCACATGCTCTTTGAAGTACGCGTAAGTGCCCGATGTGCTCTGCCTGCCATACAGGGTGATCGCCAGGTTCGGTCCACCGACCTGGTTCCAGTTGGTTATGGTGCCATTATAGATACCCCTCAGTTGAGGCGTGGTCAATGTGGTCACGTTGTTGCTGGCATGGGTGATGATCGCTATGCCGTCCACAGCCACCGCGAACTCAACTGGGTTTACACCATTGGCGATGCAGTCTGCGATCTCCGTTGCCTTGATCAACCGGGAGGATTGCGCAATATCGGTCTGCTTGTTCTTTAGAGCGGTAATTCCAACGCCGCTGCCGCCACCGGCGACCTCGACGGTGATCCAGCTATCGTTCTGGCCGAACTGCTCTGCCCAGGCGGTGGCGAGCTCCAGCATCGTATCTGAGCCCTTTTGCTGGACGGTCGCAGCAGCCATCCCACCTAGCTTGCCCTTTCCTTCCTCTACGTCATACCAGGGCAGTGCATAGAACCCGATATCCGATGCGACTGATTGTCCCTTGTCGGCTGTAAGAATCCAGTCCATCCAATCCTTGACCGCTCCGGTCGGGACGCCATCGGTGTACAGGAACAGATAGCGAGCGATGTTATATTTCCCGCTCAGCACCGCCGTCTCATTGGTAGGTGCATAAGCGGGGCTCGATGAGTCCTTCTTGATAGACAGGACGTCGATGCCGCTCACGCCACTGATATAGCCGATGCCAACGTACCCAACACCGCCATTATCGATCTTCACTGCGTCAACGATGGCTGAGTTGCCGGTCATCATCTGCATGCTCTCTGAGTAGTTGCCGTTCACCAGGATGTGCTCTTTGAAATAGGAATATGTCCCAGAGGTGCTCTGCCTGCCGTAAAGGGTTATTGCCAGGTTCGGTCCACCAACGGACTGCCAGTTGGTAATTGTACCGTTGAATATCCCGCGCAGCTGCTCCACCGTCAGGTTGGTGATGGTGTTGCTGGAATGCGTTATAATGGCTATTCCGTCGATTGCAACCTTGAACTCGACAGGATTGACTCCATTGGCAACGCAATCCGCGATCTCGCTCGCTTTGATGCTCCTGGAGGATTGTGCGATGTCCGTCTGCTTGTTCTTCAGCGCGGTAATTCCCACGCCACTTCCGCCCCCCGCGACCTCGACGGTCACGTTCGCATCTTCAGTCTGGAACTGCTCCGCCCAGGCGGTAGCGAGTTCGAGCATCGTGTCGGAACCCTTCTGCGTGATCGTGGTCTTGTCGGGAGGATTATCGCCCCCGCTTGACGCGAGAGCAAAGCCGACAGCCGCCACGATCAAGATCGCAACGATCCCGACTGCGATTATCATATTCCGCTTTTCCATTTCAATTCACCTCTGATGAGAAGACAAAAGAGAAGGTCCGGAACCTGGCCAAGGACGGGTGTTCGGATATCGCATAGTGGGGAAAGCAAAATTGGATGTTGGTGATCGTTCCAAACCCTTTCACTTTAGG
>JACXTO010000084.1 GCA_016919565.1 Methanomassiliicoccaceae archaeon
ATCGAGTACTGTATCAGCTGCTGCTGCGCTGCCAGGCTTTCGGCCTGCGCCCTCATCAGGTCGAGGGTCGAGAGAGCCTGCTTGATCTCCTGCTCGTTCACTCCGGACCACCGACCTGGTGTTTCACGACCGGGTCAGTGATGTCCTCGTTCTTGAGCAACACCATTTCCTTGATGACGATGTCCTCTCGTCCGACCCGGTGATGGCTGCCGAAGTTGGAGACGAGCTTCTCCCGCGCGGCCTTCTCGTCGGCGGCGGCAAGCTCGACCTTGAAATCCTGTAGATCGTTGCGGAACTCCCTGTCTCTTACTCTGAATGCACCAATGACTCTGAAAGCCTTCATGGCATTGCCTCTTGGCACACCAAGCGGAACTTACGAATAAAGCTTTTGCCTATTCCTGTGGCGATGGAAAGAGAAGATGAGGAGATTTTCCTCTATCATCCAGGCAAGTCATTTCCAGCAGTTTCGGTTACCGGCGAGGCGTGCCGCCTGCAATGCGATCATTGCCGGGGGCATTACCTGAAGGGCATGAAGCCGGTCTCGAACGAGCAAGAGCTGATCGAGCTTGCGAAGGCGCTCGAAAAGGAGGGCGCCGAAGGGATTCTAGTGTCCGGCGGGTGCGACGAGAACGGGAAGATACCGCTCGGACCGTTCCTGCCTGCGCTCAAGCGCATCAAGCAGGAGACGAAGCTGCGGATCAACCTCCACACTGGGCTCGTCGATCATGACGAGGCCTCTCGGATCGCCTCGACCGGCGTCGATTGCGTCTCATTCGATTTGATCATGGATCCAGATGTCATCCACCGGCGCTTGCACCTCTCCTGCGGCTCCGAGGCTCAGTCGAAGACCATGACCTCTCTGTTCTCCGCGGGGATGAAGCAGGTAGTGCCCCATCTGCTTGTCGGACTGGCAGGCGATGACCACGCGGCCGAGATCGCAGCGATAGAGACGGCATCCAAATATCCGGTCGCCGGGTTCGTCGTCCTCGGTCTCATGCCGACCAAGGGGACGCCGATGGAGAATTCCCTGCCTCCGAGCGATGACCATCTGCTCGAGATGCTGGAGAGGGCGATCGATGCTATTGACGCTCCGGTCATGCTGGGCTGCATGCGGCCGAGGGGCAGATGGCAGCTCGAGATCAAGGCCATCGAACGCGGGGTCCGGAGGATCGCAATGCCCTCTCCTCGCACCGAGGCTTGGGCGATAGCTCAAGGATACCGGGTCACCAAACGCTCGTCCTGCTGCGTTTTCTAACGATAGATCGCGCCTATGGCATACTTCCGCTTCACGGGGAGCAAATAAGCTATCCACCCCGCGTAGGCGACGATGAATAGCAAAGCGAAGAACGGGACATAGCTGAGGAACGTCGGCGAGATCGCCTTGTGGATGACGACATCCACAGAGCTTGCGTCCGAGCGCAACGTGTCCAAGACCAGATAGTACTTGCCAAAAGGCAATGGGTTCAAGTCGATGGTCAGTTGGCCGGACACGATGTAGTCTTGTGAATTGATCCTATAAGGTATCAATTGCGAGAGGTCAGCTGAATAATTGATGAAATTCTTATCGGAAACGACATAGACGCGGGCGTCTCCGCCGATCGATGTCACCGTTATCTTATCGACCGCCCCCAATCCGAGGGGATCCCGGTCATAGAAAACGATATACTGGCTGGCCACGGACGACTCCACAGTGGTCATCGATCCAGTCTGATTGAACGAGTTGGCAATTGCCTGTGAAGTGAACGGCGCCCACAATAGCACGATAACCAGTCCCGAGATAGCCACGACGATGAGCCCCTTGCGGATCTCTGTCTTTGCGACGTAGTAGTTCGTCGATGGGGACTGGGTCAGGCGCATCTCCAGTATCTTGAAGAAGAAGCCTTCGACCGTCATTATTAGGGCCATCAGCAGAATGAAATACAGGAAGGAATTGATAGGAAGGTAGAACGGGACCAGGGACGCTCGCCCTTCTATCAGAACGATAATTATCGGGATCGAGATCAGGAAGATTATCTGGACGATGAAGAGCAAGGACTTCACTCGCCGAACATTGGCCAGCCTATACCCGCCGGCCAGAGCCTCTTTCCCGCTAAGCATGCCTATCGGGAAAAAATGCCATGTGCTGGTTAAATAGTTTTGGTTCGAATTATTAAAGCCAGTAATATGTATTTTGAGCATTCTATATTGATTCGGGACGCGCTTGGAGCTCATCCAGTGGATTGGGCCGAACCTTTCTAGACCTCATCCTTCTTACTTAGCATCGCCTCGCGACGACAGACCAAGAACACGGCGGCGAACTCAGGCACCTCGGCATCTCCCTCAAGAACGAACCGCTCTCCGCGGATCCTGATATCGACCTTTCGTTGCATCTGCAGCTTGATTGGCTCGTCGCCGAAAATCTCAGGCGAGGCGTCGCGCAGCGGGTCGAACGCCTCAAGGTCGGCGCGGTGCATGGCCACGACCCGCAATCCGGTCTTTCCGTGCAGAGAGAAAGGCAGGCGTATCAGTCTCTTGATGTCGCTGGTGACCGGCTCGTCGACCTGCCCTGCCAGCCTCGGCTTGAAGTCCTTCTCCATCATCTTCAGGAAAAGCGTGGCAGTCCTGTCCTTGATGTCGGCGAGGTTGTTCTTCTCCAATATCAGATCCCGCCCGCGTTTGCCAGGCTTACCGCTGAACAGATCGCGCCATAGGGCGGCGACGGTCTCCTCCTTCCCCCCCTTGCGCCCCTCGTAGTTAACCATCGCCTCCTTGACGCCCAGCCGCTCCATCTCGTCGAATATCCCAACGATGCCGGTCCGCAGGCGCCCTTTCCACCCTCCCTCGTCTGGCGCGGGGAATTGCCTGGTCTTCAGCATTATGCTCCTTTCCTTGAACCTCTTCTCGACCGAGGAGTACTCTGGCATCAGCCATTCCGCGTTCAGGTCCGTTCCGGATATGTAGTCTACGATCTCCCGCCGCTCGTGGCTGCGGAGCGACATCACGCGCGGATCGCTGATGTGCGCGTGATACCCTCTGCCGCCGGAGAACGTCACCTTCAGGCA
>JACXTO010000008.1 GCA_016919565.1 Methanomassiliicoccaceae archaeon
CATCCAATCGCTGAGCGAGAAGAAGCAGGTGGTGGTGATCGAGCATGACCTGGCCATTCTTGATTTCCTTGCCGATAACATCTATCTCGTCTACGGTTCGCAGGGTGCGTTCGGAGTGTTCGCCCAGCCACGACAGGTCAGGGTGGCGATCAACACCTATCTTGACGGTTACATGAGGGAGGAGAACATCCGCTTCCGCGATACCTCGATCGTTTTCGAGGACAGGCCGCCAAGAGGCTCCTGGCAGACGGTCTCATTGCTGGATTACGATGCCATCGAGTGCTCCTACCCGAACTTCAAGGTGAGGGTCGAACCCGGCTCCATCAGGATAGGGGAGTCAGTCGGCGTGGTCGGCCCGAACGCCATCGGCAAGACCACCTTCGTCAAGGTGCTTGCGGGCGTGCTGCAGCCCACCAAGGGCGGCATCCAGAACAGCGTGAAGGTCAGCTACAAGCCGCAGTACATCAATCCCGATTTCGACGGCACGGTGATGGAGATGTTCCTGGTCGGGGTCAAGGATTTCTTCCAATCGGGATTCTTCGAGTCGGAGATCGCGCATCCGCTGATGCTCAAGCACCTATATGAGAAGAAACTGGAGAATCTATCGGGCGGGGAGCTGCAGCGCGTGGCGATCGCCCTCTGCCTTTCCAGGGACGCGGACATCTACCTGCTCGACGAGCCCTCCGCCTATCTCGATTCCAATCAGAGGATGGAGACGGCAAAGACCATCCGAAGGGTCATGGAGAAGCGGGGGAGGAGCGCGCTGGTCGTCGATCACGACATCTACTTCCTGGACATGGTATCGGACTCGATGATGGTCTTCTCTGGCACCCCAGGAAAGGAAGGCCTTGGACAGGGGCCCTTCGACATGCGCCAGGGAATGAACCTGTTCCTCAAGGCCGTGGATGTCACCTTCCGGCGGGACAATGAAACGCACCGGCCGCGCATCAACAAACCGGGATCGAGGTTGGACCAGGAACAGAAGTCGAAGGGTGAGTATTACTACTCCTGAGGACCGCCCTTCTCGGTGACCGTCTCCCCTCTTTTCGCCAGTCTTCTTTGGTAGAGAATATATCCGACCAGGCCTGCCCCTGCCAGAAGCAATATGATGATATCCCATCCATCCAGAGCCTTCCAAAGCTGGATGTAGAGCTCGCCGAGCATGTACCCAACGCTGGCCAAGACGGTGTTCCAGATCAACGCGCCAAAGAAGGTGTAGAGGACGAAGCGCTTGAAGTCCATCTTGAATATCCCAGCGGGAAAGGAGATGACCGACCTGATGCCTGGGATGGCATGCCCGATAAGGATGCCCCAGTTCCCCCATCTTTTGAACCAGGCATCGGCCTTGTCTACTTTCTTGGAATCCAGGAAGAAGATGCGCCCGTAGCGCTCCACGATCGGCCTTCCCACGGCTCGTGCGCTGCCGTACGCCACCGATGACCCGCAGACCGCGCCAAATGAACCGACCAAGATGACCAATGGCAAGAAGAACTGCCCGGTTGAAGCGAGGTATCCAGCGAAGGGCATGATCAGTTCGCTGGGAATGGGAGTTAGGATGCCTTCCACGAACATGGCCAAGAAGATGCCCAGGTACCCGGTGGACAATATGAAGTCGATGATGATTTGATTGATCGCCTCGATGATGCCCATGTCTCCAGTTCGCTCCGTCGGTCCTCTGAGGTCCCGCCCATGATTCCTTAGCCATTACTTATCGCTTCGCCATTGCATGGGGGGTTTGAGGTGCGATCGTGGGCAGCGCGTTCTCATGGAGGATCCAATGCTATCGACGATTTTTTGGCTCTCGCCAGACGGATTTTCCAAATGCTTTTAACCATCGACCTGTTTACAGCTCTGGATGGCGAGCAGGGCGGACATTCATGTTCATTCCAAGTACTCAGGCCTCGCCCGCCTCGGCTTCCTGCGTTTTCCGGAAAGCGTCAATGAGCCAAGGGATATCGTCAAGCAGGCGAGCCTGGCCGGCTTGAACGTGGTATGCGTGACAGACCACAACAACGTCCATGGGGGCCTCAAGGCCAAGGAGCATGAGAAGGATTTCCCTGGCGTTGAGGTGGTAGTGGGAGAGGAGATAAGCACCCGCGACGGCGAGATCCTGGGTCTCTTCCTTCAGGAAGAGGTGCCCCCGGGTCTAAGCGCGATCGAGACGATAGAGAGGATCCGGGCGCAGGACGGTCTGGTCGTGTCACCCCATCCCTTCAGCAAGCACGTGCCAGCGCTAGGCTTGAAGGTAGATATTCTCAGTATCGATGGACTTGAAGTCTTCAACGCAGGCCACGTTGACGGTTACGCCAACAACAAGGCAGCCCAGCACGCCTCATCTGGCAGGTGGGCGCTTATGGGGGGGAGCGACTCCCATTCGCTGAACACCATCGGCTGCGCCTACACCGAGTTCGATGGGAACGGAGGGGAGGACTTCCGCCGCCAGATCCTGGCAAAGAAGACCAGGCCAGGGGGGAAGGAGATGACCATGGACCAGGTGGTGGCGTGGAGCATGGGCGTGGTCCTCGCCTCGGACATTCTGATACTGAGGTCCATGTTAGGCAGGGGAATGGAGACCGACGGGCTCGACCCCGTGCTCAATAAAGTACTGGAGATCGGGACCTCGAAGAAGATAGTCGCCCTCATCGGATCGCTGATCTATTTCACCCCTCCGATACCATTCTTGGTCGGGATCATAGGGGAGCGCGTGATCAAACGCATGAACAGCGTTCCGGTCCACGACATCAACGGCAACACCCCGCTGTTGAACTAGTGCTCGTGCTTGTGCTCCGGGTCCATGAGGTTGCCGAAGGCGTTCACGACCACCTCGCTAAGTGCGGGATGGATCGTTTGACTCCTCGCCAACGGAAGATAGGTGCGGTCCCCGCTGTTCATCAGATACACCAGAGGCTGGACCAGAATCGAGGCGTGAGGCCCGACGATGTGAGCTCCCAGGATGCGCATGGTCTCGGCGTCCACGATCACCTTGGCGAAGGATTCATCGTCCCCCATCGCGAATCCTTTCGCGGCGCTATCATAGCGCGCGAAGCCGATGAAGAACTTGTTCCCGTTGGCCCTCGCCTGCGCCTCGGTCATCCCCACCGAGCCGACCTCGGGGTAGGCGAAGACCGCGTGGGGCACCGCGTGCTCGTCCAATTTGACCTTCACGCTTCCGAAGGCGTTGTTCCAGACCACGTCAGCCTCATAATTGGCGGTGTGGCGGAACATATTCCTTCCGATGATATCTCCGAAGGCCCATATCCCAGGCACGGAGGTCTCCAAGTACTCGTTCACCGTGATGTATCGGAGGGGATCG
>JACXTO010000009.1 GCA_016919565.1 Methanomassiliicoccaceae archaeon
GTGCAGCTGCGGCCGCGTCCACCAGCATATCCCTCGCCTCCACCCTCCGATCCGCAGCCTCCTCGTAGAATATCCGCCGGAACATGCCATCGGACTTGCGCAGCACGTTGGCCTTGTGCACGCAGGTGATCCGCCCGATCCGCTCGCGCTCGCAGATGTCCAGAGCATGGCGGCAGATGCGTCTGCTTGCCGTTTCACTTACCTTTCTCTCCAGGATAACAGTGCCTTCCCGCTCCCTCTCGATGCCGGTGTACATTCCCTCGGAATTCTCCCTCACCAAGGTCAGGTCGAGGTCCACCATGCCGATCTCCGGGATGATCCTCTTGGCTGGCCTCACGTTCGCATACAGCTCCAGATCGCAGCGGAGCCTCAGGATCGGGGAGCGGTACGACGGATCATCCTCTGGGGAGGTTATCGCCCCGAAAATGCAGGCATCCGAATCGTGGATGGCCTCCATGGTGGCCTCGGGGAGATAGCTGCCAGTTCTCTTCTTGCATCCCAGGCCCATCTCTGCCGGCACAAGTTCCAGGTCTGGGGCGGCGGACCTTAGGGCCCTGACGGCCTGAGGCACGACCTCGGCCCCGATGCCGTCCCCCTCGATGACAACGACGCGCTTCAAGTTCGACCCTCGAGGCGAGTGATCACGCTTGCCATTATCAGCGGCAGGGTGACCGTTGCATCCCCATCCACGGTGACCTGGGCCGCGTCCTCCTTGACCTTGCCCCAGGACACTGCTTCCCTGACCTGGGCGCCGGACAGGGAGCCGTCGTATTCCAGTGCCGTTGTGAGATAGACAGCAAAGTCCAGCCCGCCTCGGAACTGGTTCCACCATATGGTGTGGTGCTTGGATATCCCCCCACCGATGATGATCGCTCCGGTCGCCTTCGATTCGAACGTGATATCCGACAGCCCCTGCTCGTCGCTGAAGAGGTCGATCATCAGGTCCCGGTGGGTCTGCCAGTACATCCACAGCTGACTTCCGAAAGAGCCGTCGGTGATCCCAGGGACGTAGATGGGGACCTTGTTGCGATGGCACCAGTAGAGCAACGAGGACTCGTCCTCGATGCGAGCGCCGACGGCATCGATCAGCTCGGCCGTGGAGATGGACTTCCTGTCCTTCAGGATCTCATAGAACATAGGGATCAGCTTCTTCTCCAAAACGATCCCGTAGGACGAGTCCGGCACCAGCACGTTGCCGAGGCGATTGACGCCTTCGTGGTGAAGCTTGGCATCGTCCATGTAGAAATCGCCATGATAATAAGATTTCCAGGTCCTTGCCAGGTCGTGGTCCAAGGTGCCGCAGGTAGTGATGATCACGTCAACCAGTTTGCGCTTCACCATCTCCACGATCACCCCTCTGGTGCCAGTGGCCATAATGCAGGCCGGGAACGAGAGGAACTTCGTGCAATCGCGCTTCTCCATGGTCTCGATGACGTCAACGGCGTCGGAGAGCTTGCGACCGGTGAACCCTCCGGACTCCTTCATCTGCCTGACCAACTGGTCCGCGGTCATTCCGCTTGCGATCTTGAGGTCGCGCACCGGTCTCCTTTTAGCCATTATAACCACTCCATGGGACGGATGACCTCCAATGGTTCTCGCAATTAATATATTCCGAACGATGGTCGCGCGAAGCGAAAGCGGGTCAAGCTCGATCGGACTCGATTACCGAGGGCGATTGAATCTTGCCGTCGAGATTAATAATCTGGAATCCACTTGCGGGATGTGGCCGATCTAAGGCGCTTGGCGATCTATTGCGGCGCGTTCATCGGGCCGCTGTCCGGGAACGCGGTCCTCTCATTGGTGCCCGTCCTTAAGGAATCGTTCAACAGCTCGGCCCCCGATGTCATCATCTCCGTCAGCTTCTTCATGCTGCCGTTCGCGTTCTTCATGCTCTTCACAGGCTCGATCTCGGACGTATTGGGAAGGAAATTCGTGCTGTCGGTTGGCTTCATTGTCTATGCCCTGGGCGGTATCGGTTCCGGCCTTTCTCCGAATCTCGAATCGTTCTATCTCTTCCGCTTCGTTCAGGGCTTTGGGTTTGCCTTCGTGCAGCCGACCCTCATCGCCATGCTCGGGGACATCGTTCCAACCAGGGAGGTGGGACGGGCAATGGGGATCTTCGGTGCCGCCTCGACGGCCGGGATCGCGCTCGGGCCGTTCGTTGCCGGATACATCTCACTTGTCGATTGGAGGCTTACCTTCTTCTTGGTCTCGTTCCTGGCATTCCTGATCTACATCATGTTCCTGATCGCCTTCAGGAAAGTCAGGGAAAGGAAGCTGCCTGGTGGGTTCAGAGCCTTCAGCACGGCACTGATCGGAGGATTCCGCCATCGGTCCGTAATCTATCTTTCTCTTGCGGGACTGCTGACGTTCCTATGCTACGGGGGCACCCTCTCCTTCATTTCCGACACGCTCTCGCTGCCGCCTCTATCGTTCAGCCCCGAGGACATCGGGGTTATCATGGCGGGCGCGGGAATGGCGGGAATGTTCATCGCGCCGATGGGAGGGGCGATGGTGGACCGACTAGGAAGGCTTCAGACCGCGGGCGTCGGGATCGGCGTGATGATGGTCGGCTTCCTTTGCTTCATCCAATCTGGCTCGTTCCTGTCCTACCTCGGCTCGATGGCCGTGCTCGGAGCAGGTGTCTCCGTCGTCTGGTCCGCCTTGCTCACGTTGTCGGTTGAAGTGGTGCCCGAGCGCAAGGGCACCGTCTCTTCGATATTCAACAGCGCCCGCTACTTCGGGTATTCAATGGCGCCAGTGATCTTCACCCCGGTATATCTGGCATTCTCCATCGACGCCATCCATCTGATGGGGATGGCGATAGCGGTGGTGGCGCTGGGGGCAACATATCTTGCCGTGAGGAGTTCGAAGTTCAAAGGGGCTTGGCGTCCCAATGCTCCATGATCTCGTTCAGCTTCGGCGGGGCATCGACCGAGTCCTCATTGTTCTCGATCACCGTCCATCCTCGGCCGGCCAGCTTCAGGACCTTCTGCCTTATCCTGCGCAGGCTTTCGATGTCCTCGAACATCTCCTTGGCCTCGTTCCTCTGCTCGATCCGCCTGCACGCGACCGCAGGATCGATATCGACCAGCAGCAGCCGTTCCGGGACGGGAAGCAGCTTTGCGAAAAAATCGTAGCCTAGATGGATGTATCTTTCCGGCAGATAGGCCGTGGCCATCAGGTAGCGGACGTAGATGACGGTGTCGTAGCGCCTGCCGTCCCCGCGCAGAAAGCGCAACGATGAGAGAACGTCGCATATGAAGAAGACCGAGGCCACAAAGCGCAGCATTTTACCCTTGCCCTGAAGGGTCTTTCTGGTGAGAGCGCCCAGGAACCTGTCCGATGGATGAATGCGGACCAGAACCTTCTCGCCCCTGGCCTCATAATGCTCCCTGATCCAGCGGGCATAGGTCGATTTTCCCGAGCCGTCGATGCCGTCGATCACTATCCAGCGCATCGTCACCCCATCCCAACCAGAAGCAGAACGCCTGCCACGCACATCGGGATCACCAGGTTGTCGATTGCGCCAGGCGTTATCAGCTCAACGACCGCAACGATGCACCCTAAGACTAATGACATCAGCAGGGCCGTGCCCAATAGGACCTCCGGGGTGAAGAGCAGTCCCATGGCCGATAGGTTCTGGTAGAAGAGGATCACCGCCAAGGAGCCGACGGTCGTCTCTAGGAATACCGCCAACGTGCCTTCTAGCGTCTTGTTCCCGAGGATGCGATGCTTTCCGAACCGCTTTCCGATGAGGCCCCCCATGCCGTCGCCGTAGGCCATGGCCACGATCGCAATGGACGCAATCATGCGATGGTCGAAGAGGAGGAAGGCCAATAATGTCCAGGAGATCGCGTAGTAGACCAGGCCGTAATCATGCCCTTCCCCCGTGGCGGTGCCGATGAACGACTGCTTCAGTCTCTTGATGGACGAATGCGGTGAGGCGAGGAGAAGCAATGGGATGAATGGCGCGGCGGCCAGGAATGCCATCACGTACGAGGAGTCGAACACCCACCAGATGAAGACGATGTTGCCGACCATCATATGGATGAACTTGCGATGCATCTTGGCGTTCCGGATCGCCCTCCATTTGGCGGCGAGCAGTATCACCACGCCTACATAGATGTAGACGCCAGCCAACCCCACCAGGTCCCCCTCGGTGAACATGAGTCGCCGTAGGAACGGGGTCTGCATATTACAATCTTTTCAGTCGGAAGGATCAAAATCCTTACAAGCGGAGATGCCCGACCTTCCAAATCGAATCTGGACCGGTATCATTTGAGATAGCCGGTCGAATAGTATTATAAGCGGACGACATGGTTTTTCCTCGACCTGGAAATGTGGAAATGAACACTAAGGACGAAAGGCAGATGCTGGATATTCTTGATGCCTTCGATAAGCGAGGTTTCAAAGGTGCCATACTATTCGATGTGCCTGCTACGCAATTCGTTCGCGCCAATCTCATGATGCTGCGCGGGCTCTCGCAGGAACGGGGGCTACCTGGCATCTTCATATCCGTTGACAGGCCGCACCAGTACATGGTCCATCTTCTCTCCATGCACCAGATCAAGGCCGAGAGCCTAATATTCATAGATGCGATCAGCCGATTCTCGGCCGACTTCAAGGTGGCCAACGCCAACGTCGGTTTCATCGACGGTCCGTTCCGTATCGACCGGCTGCCGATGGCCATGAACGAATGGATCAAGGGCTGCAATGACCAATCGTTGAACCTCGGCAACCGCGGCTTTGCGATAATCGACAATCTGTCCGCACTGCTGACATATAACAGCTTCACTTCGGTTCAATTATTTCTTCAGAATTTCATCCAGACGTTGCATTCGTCCGAAAAGATGATTGCGCCGCTGATGATAGATAGCGAGAAGTCGGGCCTGCTGTACGAGACCGCTCGGTCGATGTGCAGCGTGGAGGTAAGGATGAAGGACATTTTGTCCGACCCGTCTCTGGATGCAGAAGCTAAAGTCGTAGAAATCAACTGTGCAAAGGGGTAGGAAATGACAGAACGCAAGTTCGAGGAACGCCAAAAACGGGACGGGCTGGTAAGACTCCAGACCGGGATCCCCGGATTGGACGAGATGATCGAGGGCGGATTTCCATTCCCTTCAGTGGTATTACTCTCTGGCAGCGCCGGAACCGGCAAGACGACATTTTGCCTGAAGTACCTGTGCGAAGGAGCCAAGAAGGGGGAGCAGGGGCTATACTTCACCACGCTCTCGGAGCCGACCCAATGGATGCTCCGGTATGCTTCCCAGTTCGATTTCATCAACAAGGACTATTTCGGCGACCAGATCCGCTATATGGACCTGGGGAACATGATGCGGGAGATGGACGCCAATCAGCTGCTCGCTGCCATGGAGGAGAAGATCGCGGAGGTGATGCCGCAGCGCATCGTCATCGACCCGATAACGGTCGTGGGCGGAATGCTGAAGGGTGACTACCGTCTCTTCCTGTTCGACCTGTTCAACCGCCTCAAGAACTGGAACGCGACCACCTTGGTGACCGGCGAGGTCAGTCCGGGCGAGCTATATCCAGCCGAGGTCTCCTACGCCGTGGACGGGATAATCCTGGTCATGCTTTCCGAGGAGGCAGGGGCGAGGCGCAAGTATCTCGAGGTGCTCAAGATGCGAGGTACCAATCACCAGACCGGGAAGCAGTCCATCGACATCTCCCGGAGCGAAGGCATCGTCGTGCTCAAAGCCCGTTTCTGATCAGGATCAGGGCGACACCCATGGCAAATGCGGCGACGGCCATTGCCAACGTGGGAACGAGGATGCGCTTGGATACATCCTTGGAGATGTACCAGGAGAAGGCAAGCTTATTGAGGGCAGCGATGGCGGTCGCGAAGAGCGCCGTCTCGGCAGCGACCCATGGGGACACGCTCCCAACGAACGCTAGCGTCGAAGCCGATGCCACTACTGCCGCCGAAGATATCAGCCCGCCCAACGCTGCCAGGTAGAAATACTCAGATCCGACGGTGTTGACGAGGACCAGGTTGAGCGCCGAAATGGCGATGAAGACCGCGCCGAACTTGAAGGCAGGTCCTAGCGCGAACGGATTGCGGAACTCCAATTTCACCGGGCTTTTAACAGGAGCTTTGAACAGCATCCCTAGCAACAAACCCAAGCCGAATAGCGCCAAGAAGGGGATGGCCAGAATCCCCGCAGTGGCCAGCGAAGGGTCTGCAACGAACGAAACGGCCAGGTCTCGTAGGAACATCGTGGCTATGGCAAGGACTATTCCGGACGTGACAGCTCCGACGAGCTCGGGCCTCTGCTTCGCTAGGTTGGACAGCGAAACGGTCGTCGCCTCGGAGTTGACCAGACCTCCCAACAATCCGGAGAAATACAATCCCTTGTTGACACCGCGGAACCTTATCAAAAGGAAAGAGATGAAAGATATGGACGAGACGAAGATCACGATCAAGAACAGGTTGCTGATATCCAGAGCTTGACCGTGATTCATGATGTCCAAGGGCGCGGTGAAGCTCAGCTGCAACGTGAGAGGATATATGATGAAGGCGACCGCGATGAACTGCAACGCTGAGATGATCTCATGATCGTCGAGCACTTCGGCGAAAGCGTGAAGCCTCTTTCGAGATACCAACAAGGTCGTCAGCATCACCGAGACGACGACCGCCTCGATGGCCAGGCCGTAGCCCACCATGACGCCGTTGATATACGTGAGGATGAGAGCGAACGGGGTGGTGAGGCCCGGGACGCCCATCTGATAGCGCATGTACAGCAATCCCATTGCCATGGCAGCGACGATAGCAAACCCGATCAGGACCAAGACCGGCATGACCGATGAGCCTGGGCTCAGCCAGAGCTCCCCTTCATTCTTTCCCAAATAGGCAAGGATAAAGCCGAGGACCGAAACCAACGGAAAGGTCCTGATGCCTGCGATCACAACATCGTTACCACGGTGGTGCTCTCGCTCCAGTCCAACCAAGGCGCCGACGCCGAAAGCGAGGATGAGATAATAGATGAAATCTATGCTGTTGATCACGGGATGTCGTATTCCACGTGGGACTAAAAATAGTATTCGCGCTGCCATCTGCTGCTTTTCGTCGCAGCGTATCCTACGATATCCAGATGATTCTTGACGGTTTCCGCGGGCCGTATATATTTTTATATAGGAATCGTAATTACCGCGTTGTACCCTTAGGTAGGTTTGTAATATGGAATTGAATGCACTGGTCTATGTTATACCGGTGGCTGGCATTATTGGCCTGCTCTTCGCACTGTACCTTACAAGAAACGTCATGAAGAAGGATACGGGCACCCCCGAGATGAGAGAGATAGGGGATGCGATCCGCGAGGGAGCCAACGCTTATCTTGCACGCCAGTACAAAACAATTGCAGTAATCAGCCTGATTCTAGGAGTGGTAATCGCATTAACGATAGAACCAAGGCCATACGTTGGTATCGGCTTTCTCATCGGTGCGTTCTGTTCCGCGCTTTCAGGCTACATCGGGATGTATGTCTCGGTTAGAGCGAACATCAGAACCGCGAGCGCCGCCCGTCGGACGTTGAACGAGGCTCTCATAACCTCGTTCCGCGGCGGTGCGGTCTCGGGGATTTCCGTGGTGACGCTGAGCTTGATCGGTGTCGCTGGTGCGTTCTTCTTCTTCTGGATCTTCGTCTTCCCGAATCAGGTCGTCGACGGGGTCGACTATGGTATCCAGACGGCGCTTTTCGCAGCTGTCGGATATGCGTTCGGCGCTTCGTTCGCCGCACTGTTCGCCCAGCTCGGCGGAGGTATCTACACCAAGGCGGCAGACGTCGGAGCGGACCTGGTCGGCAAGGTGGAAGCTGGCATCCCGGAGGACAGCCCGAAGAACCCCGCGGTCATCGCGGACCTGGTCGGCGACAACGTCGGCGACTGCGCCGGTCGTGGCGCGGACCTGTTCGAGTCGACCGCCGCTGAGAACATCGGCGCGATGATCCTCGGATTCGGAGTTTACGCTGCCACCGGGGAGATCGGCTTCGTCCTCTTCCCCCTCATCGTCCGGGCTTTCGGATTACTCGCAGGCCTCGTCGGAATAATGACCGTCAGGCTCAGGAACGAGGAAGAGAGCCCGATGAAGGCGCTCAACCGCGGCTATTACGTCACCGCCGTCATTGCATCGGTGCTGTTCGGCTATGCGGCGTATGCCTTGCTCGGTTCCAACTGGTTGTACTTCATGGCCTGTGGCGTCATCGGCATAGTGCTGAGCATCGCCATCGTCTACATAACGCAGTACTACACCGCCGGCGAATATCGGCCGGTTCGTGATATTGCGAAGGCCTCCGAGACCGGGGCGGCGACCAACATCATAACCGGGTTCGCCGTCGGGCTCGAGTCGGCCGTCCTGCCGATCATCGTCATCGCAGTGGCGTTGCTCTCATCGTTCGCGCTCGGACAGATGGCTGCACCCACGACCGATCTGTCATTCATCTATGGCTTGTACGGCACGGCAGTGGCCACCATGGGTATGCTGGCGACATGCGCCTTCATCCTGGCGGAGGACACTTTCGGACCGATCACTGACAACGCTGGCGGCATCGTCGAGATGTCCGATCAGCCTGAGGAGATCCGCAAGCGCACCGACAGGCTCGATTCGGTCGGAAACACCACCAAGGCGCTCACCAAAGGTTATGCCATGGGGTCGGCGGTCCTTGCGGCATACCTGCTCTTCGGCGCCTACTTCGACCGCGTCCTGGAAATACTGGTAGTGAAGCATCCGGAATTGACGATCGAGGACATATTCATCGTGGACATCACCAACCCACCGGTTTTCGTTGGTGCGTTGGTCGGTGGCATGCTGGTATTCCTGTTCTCTTCGCTCGCCATCAGGGCGGTCGGCAAGGCGGCAGGCGACATGATCGCCGAGGTCCGAAGGCAGTTCAAGGAGAACCCGAACATCCTAAATGGGAACGACAAGCCGGACTACGCTCGCTGCGTCGACATAAGCACAAAGGGAGCGCTGAAGGCCATGATCCTTCCCGGTATCTTGCCGGTAATTGCACCAGTCACGCTGGGCATTATCATGCGCTATGCTTACTCGGGCGACTTCTACATACCATACCAGTCGGTCGGGGCGCTACTGATGGTCGGGACCATCGTCGGCGTGCTCATGGCGCTGCTCATGAACAACGGAGGGGGCGCCTGGGACAACGGCAAGAAGTACATCGAATCGAGGGGGCTGAAGAAGACCCCCACGCATGCCGCGGCAGTCGTCGGCGATACCGTCGGGGATCCGTTCAAGGACACCGCCGGTCCGTCGCTCCACGTGCTGATAAAGCTGCTGTCGACCATCACGCTGGTGTTCGCGAGCATCTTCGTGATCGCCTGAGCAAACCCCTTGAGCAAACCCCTTTTTCTTCTCTTATTTTTCTTCCTCATCCAGCAATGCCGGGCTTAGCATTCCATTTAGTCAAGTTTTATATAAGGGTTGAGTCATGCCACAGCTGAAAAGAGGGTAACCTATGTATCTGTTGGCACAGCGAGAGAAGGTTGTCCGTATCCCACCAGACCGTTTGGCAGAGGACCTGGACCAGACGGTGGAACTACTAGCCCACGAATCCTTCGAGGGCAAGGTGGAGGGCAGCGACTCGCTAACCGTTATGGTCAGTAACATTCATCGGGAAGGTCCAGGACGAATCGTTCACGGGGACGGAGCGGTATACCAGAAGGTAACCTTCGAATCGCTCATCTTCAGGCCGACGATCCAAGAGGTCGTGGAAGGCAACGTCGTGGAGGTCCTCAAGTTCGGGGCCTTCGTGCGCTTCGGACCGTTGGACGGTCTCCTGCACATCAGCCAGATCATGGACGACCGCATCGATGTGGACGACAGCAACCAGCGCCTGCTTGGCAAGGACACGAAGAGGGAGCTGAGGGTCGGGGACCGGGTCCGGGCGCGAATAGTCGCCCTCTCGATCAACGAGCGCAGCCCCAGGGAGAGCAAGATCGGCCTTACCATGAGGCAACCGGGACTGGGAAAGCTCGAGTGGATCGAGGAAGAGCGGAAGAAGAAGAGCGAGAAGGAGAAGGGAGGCGCGGCATGAAGATCATGAAGGCCTGCAAGCACTGCGGCTTGATCACCGAGGAGGACTCCTGCACCTTGTGCGGAAACCAGACGTCCAAGGACTGGCAGGGCTATGTGATCATCCTGGACCACTCCAAATCCGAGATCGCCAAAAGGATGGGCTTGAATGTCAACGGGAAGTTCGCCCTGCGCGTCCGCTGAACTAGACGTCCCGCCTAAAGGTTGGAGAATGCCAGATTGGATGAGGGATCGAAACATGCCGTTCGGTAAGCTGATGGACGAGAAGGACGCGCTCTCCGCGATCGCGGAGTGCGAGAGGCTCATCACCGTCGGCGATGTGGTATCGATTACCGCCCTCAAGAACGGCCTCAAGCCGAAGCTGATGATCTACGATCTCAGCACGGAGCGCCGCCCCATGGACCAATTGAGCAGCATGCTGCGCTCCGTGGAAGGCACTCAAGTCAGGATAACTAACCCGCCCGGTCACATCGTCCCGGAGATGGTGCTCGGCGTGCAGCAGGCGTTCAAGCGGGTCGGAGCAACCAAGATGAGGGTGGACGGCGAGGAGGACCTGGCGGCGCCGGTATGCGCCGCGCTGGCCCCATTTGGATCCTGCATGATATATGGGATGCCCCAGAAAGGCATCGTCGTCGTCAATATAGATGCGAAGGTCAGAGAGCAAGCGAGATCTTTGATAAATTCAATGGAGGAATCGAATTGAAGTTCCAGACAGAGAACAAGAGCGAGAACAAGCTTCTAGAGCGTACCGAATTGGTCTTTTCGGTTGAGCATCCAGGCGAGTCCACGCCAACTCGGGACGCGATACGATCAACGATCGCAAGCCAGATGGGCGTCCAGAAGGAAAGGATCATCGTCGACAAGATGGAAACCGAGTATGGCATCGGCCTGACCAAGGGCTATGCCAAGGTATACGACTCCCAGGAGGCGCTGACCAAGAGCGAGAGTCATCATCTGCTGGTGAGGAACAGCCTTGCCGAAAGGAAGGCAAAGGTGGCAACGACCAAGAAGGCCAGGCCGGCACCGAAGGCGAAGTGAGAGTGAACTAGATGGCTGACAAGAAAGCGGACAAGGGCGGCAAGAAGAGCGCTCACCCTCAGACCGGGAAGAAGGACTTCTTCGCCGTATCCAAGGAAGGGAAGCTGGAACGCAAGAAGAGGCACTGCCCGAAATGCGGCCCGGGAGTATTCCTGGCTGACCACTCGGACCGGGCCTCCTGCGGCAAGTGCGGCTACACCGAGTTCAAGAAGAAGTAGTCTGGAACGATTCCGAACGGGGGAGTGTCAAAGGGCCCGCGACGCCCTTTTCCCCCGGTCCAATTCGGATGGCCGTGTCAAAGCTTTAATCATCCTCGATGATAACTCCGTTCAAGGGCCCGTAGTGTAGCTTGGATATCACAGAGGCCTCCGGCGACCATCATGGTCGGGGTAAGCCTCAGACCGGGGTTCAAATCCCCGCGGGCTCGCCACACGCTTATTGGTCAGCGATGGTTTTTGCGTCTTCACCGCCAACGAACATGACAAATCAGAGGAAGAGGTTTCTAGCATCCGACATCCTCTGGAACTGCCAATCCGGTCCGGTCGGGCATATTCTCAAAAGAGCTTTATCAGACGACCACTTAACGCTCCTCAGATGTTTCTGACAAAGCAGGAAGAGCGAGTACTGGCCGGGGAGGAAGGAGTGGGCCGCCAAAGGGCTATGGAGCTGTTGGTGGCCGTGGGCAAGATCTACTCTGCAGAGAAACTGATCCCGATCCGGTCCGCTCATCTCTCTGGCGTTTCCTACAAGACCATCGGTGATGGTGGCTTGGACTTCATATCGGAGATGTCGCGCGACGCGAAGGTGACTGTGAAGACGACATTGAATCCGGCGGGCATGGACCTGGACCGTTGGCGGGAAATGAGAGTAAAGGACCAGTTTGCTGAGAAGCAGAGGGCGATAATCGATGCCTATGGGAGGCTGGGGGTGGAGACGAATTGCACTTGCACCCCATATCTGGCTGGGAACGTCCCCGGGCCGGGAGAGAACGTGGCATGGGCGGA
>JACXTO010000085.1 GCA_016919565.1 Methanomassiliicoccaceae archaeon
CCCTCCTTTGCGGGCTTCTGCTCATCCGCATTGCCTAGGAGCATCCAGTCACCGTGGGAACTGAGCATCGCCTGAAGGTCCTCCAGGCAGCGCAGCTGGTACTTGAGCTCGGTCTTGCCGACGTTAACGACGATGGCCGGTGGGTTCGAGCTTTCATCCCGATAGGCCGTGAACTCCGACTCTCCTGAAGGCGTTTTCAGTTGCCAGGGGTCCTCTTTGACCCCTTTGCCTTTGGTCACAGGTTTTGGCATGTTCCTTGGCACGCAACGCCGTTCTCTTAATCTTGGCGATAGGAGTTGATGCAGGCCCGATGGGATCGCCTCATTCTCGAATGGCATCGCGTGGAAGAAGCCGTCGTCGCGCTCTAATAGGGCGAAGTGCGGCCAGTCATGCTGGCAAGTAGCCTATGAGACATAAGGAATAAGTACTAACGCTTGATTTACTGCTCCCATGAGGCGCCCGGAGTCCAGACTTCAACCGCGATCTGATTGCTACCGGGCGACGAGGCGTGGATGAAGAAAGGTGAGAGGGTCGTCGTCCGCGGTCTGAGGGACGTTGCCGCGGCTGAGACCAAGATAAGCTTCGTGGAGCCCAAGGGCGAACTTTACTATCTGGGGTATAACATCGACGATCTGGTGGGGAAGGTCGTCTATCCAGAGGTGGCCTATCTCCTGATCCACAAGAGGCTGCCGAACCAGCAGGAGCTCGAGGAGTTCAACGCTAATCTCATCGCCGAGATGAAGCTGCCTGACCGGATGATCGACAGCATTCGGGCCACGCCAAAGCGCTGCCATCCGATGGACGTCTTGCGGACCGAGGTTTCCCGCCTCGGGGAGTGCGACCCAGAGAACAACGATCTCTCAGAAGCGGCCAACCTGAGGAGGGCTACCAGGCTGATCGCTCGGGTGCCGACCATCGTGGCCACGATCTATAGGATCCGTCTTGACAAGCCAGTCCTGGCCCCGAGGGAGGAGTATAGCTTCACCGAGAACTTCCTGTACATGTTCAAAGGGTCTCCTCCGGAGAAGGCCGAGACCGACGTCCTTCATCGGCTCATGATACTCCAGGCCGACCACGGGTTCAACGCTTCGACGTTCGCCGCCCGGGTGACGGCCAGCACCAATTCTGACATGTATTCGGCAATCACCTCTGCCATCGGCACCCTCAAGGGCCCTCTGCATGGAGGAGCAGGCGAGAAGGTGATGGAGATGCTCGACGACATCGGCCTGGAAGAGCATGTGGAGGAATACATCAAGGGGCTGCTGGACGAGAACAAGAAGATCATGGGCTTCGGTCACAGGGTATACAAGGCCGAGGACCCGAGGACCAAGCATCTCCGGGGCATAGTGCGGAACTTGTGCTTTCGCGATCGGACGACCAGCTTGTGCAACAAATGCAACAAGATCGAGGAGATCGTTCACGACCGGAAGAAGATCTATCCGAACCTGGACTTCTACGCCGCGGTGGCGATGGATGCGTTGGACGTCCCCAAGGAGTTCTTCACGCCGCTCTTCGCCTCGAGCCGCGTATCTGGCTGGACCGCCCATGTGATAGAGCAGTACGAGGACGCCGTGCTCCTTCGGCCATCATCGAAATACATCGGGGCGTTCGATAGGAAGTTCGTCCCGATCGAGAAGCGATGATCCGTTGGCCGCTTAATGCGCAGGCTGTTCGCGATCCCCATGGTGGAATAGCTCCTTCCGCAAAGGACTCGATATGAATCGTCGTCAGAATCCAAGATCGGCCGAGACCTCGTTCATGCCGCTGAGCGACAGTGCGAGGAACTCCTCCAGGCTCAGTCCCAGATCGGTGCATCGCATTATCCGTTCCCTTGAAACCCCCTTGGCGAAGTCCTTGGACCGGAACTTCTTGAGGAGCGATTCGATCTTCACGTCGGCGATCTTCCTTGATGGCATCACCAGGGTGCACGCGAGCACCAGCCCGGAGGCCGCGTCGCAAGCCACCAGCCCGATCTTCAAGCGCGAATCGATAGGCACCTTGGTGTTCTCGAAATTATGGGCCATTATGGCTTCGATCACTTCTGCGTCGACGATGTCCTTCAGCAGATCCTTTGCCACTACTGTGTGATCCTCGGGACCGGAACAGACCTCGAAGTCGATGTCGTGCAGGATGCCCACCAACTCCCATCGGTCGGCATCCTCGCCCAACCTGGTTGCAGCGGAGCGCATGATCGCTCCGACCGCGATCATGTGCTTGATGTTGTTCTCCTTGACGACGTACTTCTTGACCAGGTCGAGCGCCATTCCCCTTCCGAGCATCGATGTCATTCAACGATTCGCTCGAAATTAAACATTCGCTACCCGGCCTCGCCGTTCGCCCTTGTTAACATTGAGGGCCATCGTTACTTCTTCAACCCTTCAAACAATTCCCTGGCCAGGAAGATCTCGCTTGCAGGCTCATAATGGGATTTGTAGGAGATCATGTCCTCTATTGATCTCTTGGTCAGGGGCTTATCCATCCCTGCTGTAGTGGTATCGAGATAATCCAGACAGGAAAGGACGAATGACATCACCCTGACCTGACAGAACGCGGAGACGGAAATGGAGGACAGCATCACCGAATCCAGCTTTGCCTTTGAGAAATTGTGAGGATACGGGCTCTTCTGGTAACAATGATGAAACAGGATGACCTGGGACAGAGTATCGTCCTCAACATCATGGATCAATTCATAGGAAAAATTGGAATGGTTCTTGAAGCCCTTTGGAGGCTTGCCTGTGCAATTCTCCCAGGAGTCAGCAGGGTACAACAACTTCCCGACATCGTGTAGGAGGCAGGCTTCGTGGATGACCGCGTAATCAAGGCACGTTCCATCTATCTTGCATTCGCAGAACGATTGCGAATTGAGATTCAATTCATCGCACATGGCGGCCGTTCTCAGGCCGTGTTGATAGGTCTTGGGCAACTTGTGCTTCAAGGCTCCCAGCAGATTCTTCTTGTATGTTTTGCTCAACATTATTAATGCCCAAGACTTCCGATTGTGGGGCTCAACCAGATCCATCGTTCGTTTCGATTCTCCTTCGATTGGACCCTATTGTATCCCCTTTTGCACCTTCCTGCGGTCATTCTTCACCTCCCTGTCGATATCCTTCCCGACGTTCTCTTCATTTTTCTGGATGGACTTGACCCCATCTCTAGCTCCCTTCTCAAAGTGCTCATCCTTGATCTCCTTGCCAACGTCGCTCTTGTTGTTCTCTTTCATGCGTCGCCTCGAGTATCCGTTCTGTCAACTAGTTAGCCAGCAGTCTTATCTGGGTAACACCTGGTAACCTTGTAGTTAAATAGTTATGCGCTCGAAAAAGCGCAAAATATCGTCATCGCGTCACGGGGCTCATTGATTGGCGACATCATTCTTCGGATATCGAACCGAGCACCGGTTTGAAGGTCCATCCCGAGGCGTTTTGAACGATGGAGTGCTCGAGATCGATTTCCAAAGTAAGTTCCTTGGTGTCCCCCGCGGTCAGTTCGAACGGGTGGGTCGTCTTGAGCTCGCCCGAGGGCACGGTGAAGGTCACGTGCGTCCCGTTGAGCATCATGCCGGTCGCCGTGGTCACCACAATCCGTATCTGGGTGTATTTGCCAGCGGGTATGGCCGAGGACGCCAGGAGCTCAGAAACATCGGTCAAGGATGCCAGATCGACCGCTCCGTTCTTGATCGATACGGTCTGCCATCCGCTGTCGTTATCAGCCGACGCCCGATGCACACGGACCTCTGAGAAGGTGATGTTGACATGCTTCCAGGCGATCGGGTCGTCTTTAATGAATATCGACATCGTCCCGGTAGCCGGCTGAGCTAGCGCAAAGGCGCCTACCGCCGCGGCGATCAAGACAACTACGACGATGACGGCGATAAGCGTCTTCCCATTAGCGGCCATAAGTATGTCTTGTGAACCCACGGCCTATAATGCTTGTCCACGCCGAAGCTCGGGCAGCAGATGTCCTATCGGGCCAACCAGGATTCGGCCAGGAACCATTCTAGGGGATCTTCCTCCGGTCCTTGATCTCCTCTCCCCCGAAAGTGAACAGCCTCGGCCTTCCCCCCGTCAGCACGGCGTAGGTGTTGACCGGATTGTCATCCTGGACCCATGAACCCGTGTTCACGAGATTCTCCTTCTTGTTGATGAAAGGGTCATGCGTATGGCCGAAGACCAGTATCTGGTCTGGTTTGCCATGGGCCTCATCATACGCACGTTTCAGAATATCTGGTAGGTTTTCCTTGAGTCGCGTTTGAGGTCCCGAATGGAAGTTGCCGATCATCATCAGGAGGGAGTCTGACATGACGTGGCAGTATACTTCCATGATCGGCTTCATGAAATCAAGCTCGCTCCCATATTCGAACTCATGGCCATGCATGAATCGGTAGGTGTGGTCCCCATCCCTAAGCTCCAAGTCCTCCTTGAACTCGAGCGGGTAATGGAAATGGGGCGCTCGGTTCTTCAATCTCAAAAGGTGGTAATCATGGTTGCCAGCGACCCAATGCACATTGATCTTTCGCTGAAGGTCCTTGATGATCCCCATGGTGCCCATGTTCTCCAGGAATATGCCGGAGGCGTCCCGGTGCCACATGTCCACAATATCCCCTATGAGCACCAGGTCGGTCAGTTGGTGGTCGTCAAGGAGCGTGACAAGGAATTCGTTGAACGCTACTTCGTTGCTCTTCACCGTGCCAAGATGGACATCAGAAACCGCAATGACCTTCATAATATCTCCAATAGAACGATTTCACCTCGCGATATTTAACATGGTCGGGGGGAGCTCGGTGGGTCGATCAGTCAGAGGCATCGCTGCGCGGTCGATTCACGCGCGAATCGTCTCTGATGGTCGAGTCATCATCGATTTCCGCACGTCCCAACCATCATTCCTTCTCATTCCGGAGCCGTTCGTGTGGTCGACTCCTTGAGCCAATCGAGGTAGGGCCGATAGCCATCGATGAATTCCTCCATGACGATGCAAGGGACATCATCTGGGTGCATGGCAACGATCGATTCGCTCACCAGGCTGAAGTCCGATGTGCGTATCTTCAGGAGCAGGATGTACTCTTCGCCTCTCTCTATTTCGCCTTTCCATCTGTAGATCGATCGGCAGGGAAAGAAGCTGGCGCATGCGGCCAATCTCTTCCTCACCATTTCAGCGCCGATCGATGCCGCACTCTCCTCGGTCGTAGTCGTGACAAAGACGGTTGCGAACATCTATGCTCAAGTCGCATCCTTGAACATATAATTGTTCTGCAAGCGATTGGCGGATGAAGATATCCAGCACCGTGCCTGTTCTTCATGTTCTTTGGGTCAAGAACGATTACGCCGGACCGGTTCTGATCCGTGGATCGAGACAGAGAATGTTGTGGGTCAGGCCCGATGAAAGAATTAAATAATGCGTTCCCGATTCAAATATCATGCCAACCGATGAGGAGCTCAGACAGCAGGCATCGAAGATCGCGGAAGGCAAGATCGGATTCCAGATACACTTCGCTGCCTATCTGGGCGTGAATGCTTTCTTCGTCGTCATCTGGCTGCTCACTCCCACGGAAACGGGGGGTCTGCAATTCCCTTGGTTCATCTTCCCCATGTTCGGTTGGGGGATAGGCGTCCTGGTGCACTACTTCGGTGCTTACCGGGGACTGGGATATCAGGAGAAGCTTGCAACCAAGGAGTATCTGAGATTGAAGGAGCTTCAGAATAAGTGAAGGCATCGCGCGATATCCCCGGTATTCGGTCGGGCGTTTGACGATGATCCGGACGGCGGAGGAATGAAGATGAGACCAGCACTATTGGTGATCGATGTCCAGAACGAATGGTTGAACAGGAGTCCCGGCCTCAAAGAGTGCCTTGAGCTGAGGGTCGAGGTGATCAACTCGGCCATCGCCCTCTTCAGGACGAAAGGGCTGCCGATCGTCCGGATATATCACGTCGATAAAGGGGTGGGGCCAATGCCAGGCACCGAGGCGTTCGAGTTCTTGCCATCCATCGCGACGATCGAATCTGACACCAGTGTCATCAAGAACTACCCCAATGCTTTCAATAGGACGGAGCTGGCCGCAACTCTTGAGAATATGCACGTCGACACCGTGATCCTATCTGGCCTGAGTGCGACAGCCTGCGTCATGGCCACTTACGTCGGCGCAGAGGACCGGGACCTCCACCCTTTCCTTCTCAGGGACGGCGTCGCGGCGAGCAGCGAGCGATACGTCAGGTACGCTGAGGAGATATTCGAGACGCTCAGCGTGGGAGCGCTGACGCTCACTCTATGACCTTCAGGTCACCCTAACCATCAGGTCCGATCGGTCACTGCTGGTTCACTTGGTAATCCTGTTCGATCTTCTTGAGGATCCTCTCCCAGTTCATCATTTGGAACGGGATCAACGTCTCTGTCCTCTGCACGAACGGCAGCAATCTGATCTTCAGGATCCTGCTGTCGATGTCATGCGACGTCCCGATAAGGGAGATCACGAAATCGAAGTTGCCATGGACGAA